>JAGQUR010000142.1 GCA_020438395.1 Solirubrobacterales bacterium
AGGAACTGGTCAACCCGGAGATCGAATGGCTCTCCGACGAGACGGAGGTCGCCGCGGAAGGCTGCCTCAGCATCCCCCGGGTGATCGTCGACGTCGACCGTCCCCTTTACGCGAGAGTCCGCGGCCGGGACCGCAGCGGAGCCGAAGTGCTGATCGAGGCTTCCGGTCACGAGGCCCGGGTGCTCCAGCACGAGATCGACCATCTCGACGGGGTACTGATACTCGACCGGACCGAGAAGAAGCAGCGCAAGGGTGCGATGAAGGCGCTCCGTCGTGGCGAGAGCTATTCGCCGCACGAAGAAGACTGAGGCGGCCATGTCGGGCGTCTATCTGGGCACCTCCGAATTCGCGGCCACCGTGCTGGGAATACTTGCTGGCTCCGACCAGGGTCCTGAACTGGTCGTGACCCTGCCGGATCGTCGTCGTGGGCGCGGCCGCAGGGAACAGGCTTCTCCGGTCGCCGACAAGGCCGAGGAACTGGGCATCGAAGTACTGAAGAGCGGCAACGTGAACGAGGGTGATGACCTGGACCGCATCCTCGAGGTCGGTGGCGATTGGGCCTCGATCTGCGCCTTCGGCCAGTTGATCAAGGAACCGCTGCTGAGTGAGCTGCCGATGCTGAATGTTCATCCTTCGCTGCTGCCACGCTGGCGCGGGGCCGCTCCGGTCGAACGGGCGATCATGGCCGGCGACCCGAAGACCGGGGTCTGTGTCATGCGGCTGGTCGCCGGGCTCGACTCGGGTCCGGTAGCGCTCAGGGAGGAAACCGGAATCGATCCGGATGAAGACTTCGGCTCGCTCTCGGCCCGTCTGGCGGAGATTGGCGGCCGGTTGCTCGTCGAGGCGCTGGCCTCGGCCGGGCGCGGCGGGATCGACTGGCAGGAGCAGACCGAGGAGGGCCTGGCCTACGCCGAGAAGATCTCGGCCGAAGACCGGGAAATCAATCCGTCACGGTCTGCCGGCCAGATCCACGACCAGGTTCGCGGACTTACACCGCACATCGGGGCCTGGCTGCCGCTTGAAGGGGACCAGCGCCTTGGTATCCGCCGAACCACGGTGCTCGGGGCCGGACCCGCTGCCGGCGAATTCGGGGAGACAGACGGGTGGCCGGTTCTCGGCTGCGGTGAGGGCGCAATCCGCCTCGACCGGGTGCAGCCGCCCGGCAAGAAGGAGATGGATGGCGACGCCTGGCTGAGAGGTCACGGCCTTCCGTGATCAGGATGGTTCCGTGAGCAGGGTCGCGTGAGTCTGGTCACGCCCGAGCGGCAGGTCGCCTTCGAGGTCCTGCGACGCACCTTCGAACGGGACGAGCACACCGAAGCGGCCTTTCGGGAGGAAGCGGCCGCCCGGGAGTTGACCGGCCGCTCGCGGGCCCAGGCGCAGCGGCTCTCCTACGGGGCAGTCCAGCGCCGCGGGACGACCGACTGGGTCGTCGCCTCTTTCATGAAGCAGAAGTCGCGCCGGCCCGACCCCGCGGTCGCGGCGGCACTCCGGCTCGGCATCTTCGAGCTGCTCTTCTCCGACGGCACCCCGGATCACGCGGCGGTCGATCAGGCGGTGAGCCTGGTCCGGGCCGCGGGTGCGGACCACGCGGCCGGCTTCGCCAATGCGTTGTTGCGACGGACCCTGCGTGAGCGTGACTCACTGGCGGCGAAGTTGGCCGACGACTCGACCCCCGAGAAGGCGGCGGTCGCGTACTCGATTCCGGAATGGCTGGCCAGGCTCTGGTGGGACGAGCTGGGCGCCGAACGGGCCCGGGCGCTGATGGACGCAGCGAACAGACCGTCGGAAAGGGCGGTGCGCGTAAACACGGCCCGGATCAGCCCGGAGCAGGCGATCGAAAGGTTCTCCGGGCCCGACCTGGAACTGAACCGGGCCGAAGGACCCTGGCCGATGGCCCCGCCGGAGTTGCTGATCGCCAGGGGGAGCCTCGCCGCGATCGAGGAGGCAGCCGAAGAAGGGCTGGTCGTGGCCCAGTCAAGGGGATCGGCCGCCGTCGTCGAGGTGCTCGACCCGCAGGCGGAGGAGAGGGTCCTCGACCTCTGCGCCGGTCCTGGAATAAAGACCGGGCAGATTGCCGCCAGGATCGGGCGGATGGGCAACATGGTCTCGGTCGAGCCGGTGGAGTCCCGGGCCGAGGATGTCGCCGCGCAGCTTGAGAGGCTCGGTTTCCATCACGGGCTGGTCGTCGAGGCTGACGCGCGGGAAAGCGAGATCCTCAGCGGCTTCGATCGGGTCCTGGTCGACGCGCCGTGTTCGGATCTGGGAGCACTGGCCTCACGTCCCGATGCCCGCTGGCGCAAGTCGCCGGCCCTGATCGAGCGGGTTGCGGACCTCCAGCGGGAGATCCTCGACCGGGCGACCGGATTCATCCGGGAGGGTGGCAGCCTGGTCTATTCAACCTGCACGATCTCGAAACGCGAGAACAGCGACCAGGCGATCGAATTGGCCGAGCGGCAGAGGCTCGAGATCGTCGATCTCGGTGCGCGGTCTCCCGGCCTGGCCGACCCGCATGACCGGCGCTTCCTCCAGCTGATGCCGGACCGGGATCACACCACGGGTTTCTTCATCGCCAGGTTCACTTCCCCGGGGTGACCGCCGGCACATCCGGTGGTTGAAGGCGCCGGGAAAGGCCTTTGGCGCGGAGCAGCCGGACGGTCCGCGATAATCGCCCCATGGCGACCGAGTCAGAGAAGACCACAGTCGACCGGCGACCCCCATGCCCGGGTTGCGGTGAGCCGTGGCTGAGGCCGACCCAGCTTCCGGGCCGGTTCCGCTGCGTGTACTGCCTGGCGCGCTATGAACTGGTCTCCCAGTGCCCTAACTGCGGGGAACACCAGACGATCGCCAGAATGAGCACCACCGAGGACATGACCTGCCAGAGTTGCGGCGCCTCGATGCTTCAACCGATCTGACCCCGACCGAGACACCGATGACCAAACAGCCCCGAACCGCCGAAACTCCCGTGCCCGAATCCTTCCAGGGCATCCGCATCGCACCTTCGATCCTTTCCGCCGATTTCGGCAAGCTCGGGTCTCAAGTCGGTGAAGTCATGGAGGCTGGAGCGAAGGTCATCCACTTCGACGTGATGGACGGGCAGTTCGTGCCTCCGATCACCATCGGTCCGCTGGTTCTCGCCGGCATCGCCGATCAGGTCCACGACGCCGGCGGGGTGGTGGACGTCCACCTGATGATCGAGAACCCGGACCGGCAGTTCGAAGACTTCGCGAAGGCCGGGGCGGATTCGATCATCTTCCACGAGGAGGCGACCCCCCATGCCCACCGCTGCTGTCACGCGATCCGTGAGCTCGGTTGCCTGGCCGGGGTCGCGATCAACCCGGGAACACCGGTCGAGGCGGTATCCGAACTGAAGGAGATGGCCGACGAGATCCTCGTGATGACGGTCAACCCGGGCTGGGGCGGCCAGCCGTTCATCGAGACTTCTCCCGACAAGGTGAAGAGGATGCGCTCGCTGGTCGGCGACGACGTCCTGATCGAGGTTGACGGCGGGATCGGAACCGGCACTGCCGGCACGATGGCCGAGGCAGGCGCGACCCTGATGGTCGCCGGATCCGCGATCTTCGGCACCGAGGACCCGGCCCAGGCGTACAAGGACATCGCCGCTGCCGCCGAAGCCGGCGCCTGAGACCCTTGGAACCGACCTAGGGCGAAGTGTCCTCGAGGCCGGCCAGCTTCGCCTCGATCGCCTCGGATGAACCTTCGAGCGGGACATCCTCCTCGATGCCCTTCGGCCTGAGGTAGATGAAGGTGAGCAGGGCGAAGAGCAGCAGCGCCGTCAGGGCGAAGCCGATCTCGACCCGCAGGTTTCCGTCACTGATGAAGGGCAGGATCGTCCAGACGATGAAGAACACGGCGCAGGAGATCCACCGGATCGAGGAGCGCCGGGCCTGGCCCTGGGCAAGACAGGCCTGGTTCACGGTCACTGCCGACAGATAGAGCCCCATGCCGACCACGACCAGCAGCAGTCCGAGCCGGTCATAGGTGAACTTGTCCGAGAAGGCGATCTGCATCAGCTTCGGGCCGGCCACGGCCATCACCGCGAAGCTGACTGCGGTGAAGGCGAAGATGCCGAGCAGAACCATGCGGACCGAGTGGTGGAACTGACGCTCCGAATCGGGGTCCTTGCTGTGGTGGAGCGCGGTGAGGTGGGGGAGGATCGATGTCGAGACCGCCTGGAAGAGCTGCAGCGGCGCCCGGGCGATCATCAGCACGTTGAAGATGTATCCGGCCGCAGCCACCCCTTCGACCGCGCGGACGACCAGCGGTCCGGCGTTGAGGAAGACCTGCTCGGAGAACATGATCAGGAAGACCGAGCCGACGAAGCCGGCCCCGTGGGAAAGCGAGAACTCCTCGCGGGCTTCCACCTCCTCCGCGTGAACGTCTTCCGCAGCGAGACCGTGGCTTTCGGCGTAGGCTGCCCGCTCTTCGGCTTCCCGCCGGCTGCGGCGGGTGATCGCCGGCGGCACCACCATCAGGCTGAGCAGGGGCGCGGCGACGATGCCGAGCGCCACCATCGACTGGCCGGAAAGGATGCCAACCGCGACCAGCGCCGCAAACATGGTCCGGAACACCGACTCGGAGAGGATCAGCGTCGTGAAGAGGCCGAATTGCTGATGGCCGGCCAGATAGCCGCGGGCGAAGTAACTGGCGGCGTAGAAGAGGACCGACGAGAAATAGACCCAGTACAGGGTCGAATTCCCGGAGAGCAGGCCGTTCTCAAGCGGGCCCTTGAGGATCAGGGCGACGATCGCGAAGCCGAGCGCCAGGGAGCCCTGGATCTTGGACGCGACGCGGACCGGGCCGACGTCGGTCTCGCCCCGTTCGATGTGCTCGGAAATGTGCCGTGAAAGCAACTGGTCGACCGGCCGGTATAGGGTCGAGACCGTGATGAACACGGCCGACCAGAGGACGGTTATCTCTCCATAGCTGTCCTTGCTCAGGTCATGCGAGGCGATCAGGAAATAGGCGTAGGTGAAGATCCCGGTGAGCCCGACGCCGATGGTCAGGAAGCCGGCCGTCCTCCCGTAGGCACGGGTGCGTGATTCGGCAGCTTTTTCGGGGGAGTCGCTCAAGGGACTGGGTGAGGGTGATCAGACGGTGCTTCGGTCACGCGGAGGGTCGATCTGATGGCTCGGCTCCACGTCAAGCTCAAGTTCGATCCGGCGCACCCTCTCATAAACGCGCTGGGTCATGACCCGCTGTCCGGCCAGCAGGTCCCCGATGATGCCGAGGGCGAAGAGCTGGATCGCGACGATGAACAGGACCGCCCCCAGCAGCAGCGACTGGATGTGGCCGGAACGGTCACCATTGGCGATCCAGTCGACCAGGAACGGCATCCAGGCCGCGACCGCCGCCACCGTGGCGATCAGTCCGAGCAGGGAAAACACCTTGAGCGGTTCGTAGCGCGTGTAGATCCGGAGGATCGCCAGGCCATTGCGCCGCACATAGGTCGAGGTCGAGCCGAATAGCCGCGACTCGCGGGTCTTGGGGTTGGTCGAGATCGAGACCTCCCCGACCGCGACGCTGCCCTTGCCCGCCTGGATCAGGCTTTCCAGCGTGTAGGTGAAATTGTCGACGACCAGTAGCTGGAGGGCAGCTTCCCGGTTGTAGGCCCGGAAACCGGAGGTGGCGTCGGTCACCTCGGTGTCGGAAAGCTGGCGGACGACCCAGGAACCGAACTTCTGGAGCACCTTCTTGGCCGGTGAGAAATGTTCGATGTCGGCGACCTCGCGATCACCGACCACCATCTCCGCCTCTCCGGCGAGGATCGGGGCAACCAGCTTCGGGATGTCGCTTCCCGAGTACTGGTTGTCGGCGTCGGTGTTCACGACGATGTCGGCGCCGAGCTTCAGGCAGGCGTCGAGCCCCGCCTGGAAGCCGGTGGCCAGTCCCCGGTTGTTCGGCAGCTTGACGATGTGGTCGACCCCGCACTCTCCGGCGACCTCGACCGTGCGGTCGGTCGAGCCGTCGTCGATCACGAGGGTTTCGATCTCGTCCACCCCGGGAATCTCCCGCGGCAGGTCCGCGAGAGTTGCAGGGAGGGTCTCCTCCTCGTTCAGACAGGGGATCTGGATGATTACCTTCA
>JAGQUR010000143.1 GCA_020438395.1 Solirubrobacterales bacterium
CCGAATTGTTAGAATGCCCGCCACGCGCCGCTATCGTCCAGGGGTCTAGGACGCCGGATTCTCAGTCCGGAAACCGGGGTTCGAATCCCCGTAGCGGTACCTTCTCTGTCCTTCTTGATCAGACTCGCCGATCGCCTGACTGCGGTTTCAACATCGGCAGGAGGGTATCTCGGGCGAAGGCCGCAACCGCATCGGGATCGTCGGCGTCGACGAGCCCGCTTGGCGTAAGGATGAGGGAAATCGCCAGCCGCGCTACTCCCTCGGCGGCGCGCTCGAGGTCCACGGGAGCGATGCTGCCAGCCCTGACGAGGGGGCGCAGGCTGTCGGCGATGAGCTCACGGTAGAAGTCGAGGAACGGACCGCCCTCCACGGTTACGCTCGGCAGCAGGGTTTCCGGCTCGGTTTTCAGGAGTCGGTCGAACAGAGGGTGCTCGCGGATGAACCGTACGAGAAAAGCGAAACCGATCTCGAGTGTGGCTTCCGGATCGGTTTCGTCCGTGAGCTCCTGGTCGAGCTCGCGCATTGCTCGTTGAGCCTCGGTTCTCAGAACCAGCCGGATCACCTCGTCCCTGCTGCCGACGTTTCGGTAGACGGTGACCCGGGAGAGCCCGGCCCTGGCGGCGATGTCCTCGACGCTGGTTCGGCGGATGCCGAAGTCCGTGAACTGCGCCAGCGCCGCCTTTGCTATGCGGTCGGTTGGTTCGATCGGGCGTTCTTGAATGAGATCTGCAGATCCGGTCACGAGCGGGTGCGGGGGAGGTCGATGGTTTCCGGGGTGACCGTCTCGGCGGCGGATTCTTGCCGGATCCTCCGGGGGCGCTTCGCCAGGACCGGTGCTCCGTTGGCCGGAACCGCAACGACCGAATGGCGGCCGAGAGATGCTGGCTCGCGGCACACCGGGTTCAGGTCCAGCTCATCCACCAGCACGCTCAGGACGGCGGCTGTTTCCAGTTGCGACATCGCGGCGCCTATACAGCGTCTCCGGCCACCGCCAAAGGGAATCCAGGAGTAGGTGCCCGGACGGCCGTCGAGGAACCGTTCCGGCCTGAAGGCCAGGGGGTCGGGGTAGAGGTCTGGTCGACGGTGGACCAGGGCGATGAACGGTGCCACGAGGGTGTTCTCCGGGATAGTGAGGCCTTCGAGCTCAAGAGGTCGCTTGGTCAAACGAACGGTGAAGGGGAAGGCTGGACGCAGGCGGAGGGTTTCCTGGACTACGGCGTCGAGATAGCCATCCTCGCCGGCTTCCACCGAACGCCGAAGTTCGTTCAGAGCCGCGGGATCATGGGTAAGGAAATCGAGGGCCCAGGCGATTGTGGTCGCGGTTGTGTCGGTTCCCCCAAGCAGCATCAGGCGGAGCTGGTCGCACAACTCGGGATTCCCGAGACCCTTTCCGTCATCGTCCCGAACGGCAAGAAGCCGGCCCAGGACGTCATCGTCCCGGCTCTCCGATGTTGCGCGTCGCTCCCGGATCTCCTCGAGGACGACCGAGTCGACCGCCGCCTTGCGGGCCTCGATGCGCGGAAACTGGCGACTGAAGCCGTCCCGCCTCGCGGTGGCGATCGCGGTCTCCAGCAGGAAGCGGCGAGAACCGATCTCACTAATGAGCGCAAGTACCGCGTCGCGAAGGCGTTCAAGGCGTCCCGGTTCGGTGACGCCGAAGACCGCGGTCATGATGATCTCCAGAGTGACCCGGGTGGCCTGGTCGATAGCCGGCGCGGGCTCCCCGACCGGCCAGCGGTCAGCGGCTTCCCGCGCCCTTTCCCTAATGGTCGCCTCGTATTTCTTCAACGCCTCACCATGGAACGCCGGCAGCAACAGACGCCTCTTCTCAAGGTGCTCCGGCCCGTCAAGTGCCGTGAGATTTGTCGGCCCCAGCACCAGTTCATGAGGTGAAAGCATTCGCAGGGCTTCACCGAAATGGACGGCCTCGGCATCCGAGCGAAAGACGACCTCGATGTCCTTCGGATCCGTCAGGCCCACCCAAGCGCCGGACGCGGGCATGGTGACGACGAAGCGACTGCCGAGTCGTTCGAGTCGGTCGATGAATCCGGCAAGATTGAGCCAGTAGCGCGCTGCGTTTGCCAAGGCAGGCTGGCGTTCGCGCGGTAGCGCCCTCAGTTCCCGGGGCAGGCGCGCATTGGCTGGATTGAATGGCATTGAGTCATGATACAGAAAAACAGAAGTTGTAGCATCGTGTCGGCTACGGGGTGACGATGTTGAACCAGAACTCGAAGTCGTCAAGCAGGCCGATCAGGTCGTGGAGCGCCTCTTCGTCGCCTTCGATCTTCGCTCGCCCGTCGGCTATCTGATCGGTAAGCGGCGCCGTGCCGAGGATCACATCGTTGAGGTCGGAGCGGTCGATGGTGACCGTCGCGTCTGCCTCCTCCGAGGCTCCACGGCGGTGACTCAACGCGCCGTGGCGAAGCAACAGGGTCCAGGACTCGCCCAGGTCGGGAAACACGCAACCGAGAGTGATTCGCCGGTCGCCGGCCTGCTGGCCGTTCAGGCGCATCGCCAGATAGTCGAAGAAGAGGGCCAGTTCCATCGAGCGGACGATGTCCGGACCTGCGGTCTGGGGTGTCGGCAGTTTCTGCACTCCCTTGCGCAGTTCGCTTGCCGCGGTCAGATAGAAGTTGCGCCAGGGTCCGGATTCAGACTGGTAGCCGAGCTGCTCGAGGGCGTCCGCCTGTAGCTCCCGGGCCTCCGTGTTTTCCGGGTCGGCGAAGACGACGTGGTTCACCAACTCGGCTACCCAGCGATAGTCACCGAGATCGAACGCGCCCTGGGCCTTTTCCAGGGCCGCTTCCGCTCCGCCCATCGTGTCGACGTAGCGCTTTGCAGCCTCCTCGGGCGGCAGGGTGTGCAGGGTCGCGGGATTGCCATCGAACCAGCCTAGATAGTTGACGTAGGTTGCCTTGACATTGTGGTTGAGGGTTCCGTAGTAGCCACGCATCGCCCAGTGACGACCCAGCTCAGGCGGGAACTCGATCTGCTCGGCGATCTCCGACGGGGTCAGGCCGTGGTTCGCCAGTCGCAGTGTCTCGTCATTGATGAAGCGATAACCGTCACGTCCCATTCCCAGGAGTTCGAGCACCCGTTCCCGGCCCCAGGCGGGCCAGTGATGCATTCCGTACATCACTTCTGCACGGTCGCCCCAGAGATCGATTGTCTGGTCGAGATACTTGGACCAGGCCAGCGGATCGCGGATCTTCGTGCCGCGGATTGAATAGGTGTTGTGAAGCGTGTGACAGCAGTTCTCGGCGGCGGTCACTGCCTTGAACTGTGCGATGAACCAGTGCATCTCCGCCGGCGCCTCGCTGTCGGGGGCGAGCATGAACTCAAAGTCGAGCCCGGCGATGTTCATTTTCTGGCCGGTCTCGGTGACGATGTCGGTCGGCGGAATCAGGGTGACCGTGCCCGAAGAAGTGGTCATGCCAAGGCCGGCGCCAACCTGTCCCTTGTCGTCGGCCGGCAACAGGTTCCCGTACATGTAGCTGGCGCGGCGGCTCATCACATTGCCGGCGAGAACATTTTCGGCAACAGCGGCCTCAAGAAATCCCTCGGGAGCGACGATCTTGACCTTTCCGGCTTTCACGTCAGCCTCGTCGACGATGCCTCGCACTCCACCGAAGTGGTCGAGGTGGCTGTGTGAAAAGACAACCGCCACGACCGGCTTTTGAGGCCGATGCTCGTAGTAGAGGTCGAGGGCAGCCTTTGCGGTCTCGGCCGAAATCAGCGGATCGAAGACGACCAGGCCGTCGGGGCCCTCCGCGAAGGTGATGTTGGAGAGGTCGAGGGTACGTACCTGGTACAGGCCCGGAACGATCTCGTAGAGCCCGCCCTGGACGACCAGACGGGTCTGCCGCCAAAGACTCGGGTTGACGGTAGGTGGTGCTTCGTCGTGCTTATGGATGAACTCGAAGCGCGAGAGATCCCAGACCAGACCGCCGTCTTCGCTAGTTACCCGCCCGTCGTCCGGGAGCGGTGCCACGAGGCCGCGGGCTGCCTCGTCGAAGTCCCGCGTGTCTTCGAAGTTGAGGCTCGCGGCGAGCGAATCATTCGCCGCCCTGGTTGCCTCGGTGGCATCTGCCCGTCCCTGGTCGTCCCTGGCCGCGCTTTCGCTCATGTGTAGTTCCTTCCTCGTAATTTTGGCCGCGAAAGGAGGTTATCTCCCTGCCCATATGCGCCCGAATTGAAATCGTTTCTGGCGGCTTTTCGGGTTTCAGGGGAGAATTAGTGCGTGGCTTCCGGGCTGACCCGACGTGAACTTGGCAGGGCGACCCTGGCCGGGGCCGCGCTGGCCGGGCTCGGCGGCGCGGGTCTCCTCGCCGGCTGCGGTTCGGGCGAGGGAGAAGACTCCGCGGAAGCTTCGAAGCAGGATGTGATCGACCGTCTTCCGTCGATGGGAATCCCGAAACCCGTCGACTACATCCGGACCGACTGGTCCCATGATCCGCTCGCTCTCTGTTCCTACTCATACCTTGCGCCCAGCCGGTACGGATCGACGGTCCGCAGAATGCTCGCCGAACCCTTCGGCCGGGTCGTGATCGCCGGTGAAGCGACCGCGCGGATCCCCGCCACCGTTCATGGAGCGATCGGGGCAGGTCGCGAGGTCGCGGCGTTGGTGGGACGGGAGCTGGGTGAGGAAGGCAGGGTCGCGGTGATCGGGGCAGGTGCCGCCGGGCTCGCCTGCGCGGGCGCGCTCGAGCAGGGCGGATTGCGGCCGGTCCTGATCGAAGCATCGGGCCGGGTTGGCGGCCGGGTCCGGAGCGGCGAATTGGCCGGCTCGCCGGTTGAACTGGGCGCCTCCTGGATTCACGGGGTCGAGGGCAATCCGCTCACGGATCTTGCCGATGCGGCCGGTGTCGGCCTCCACCCGTTCGGATACGAGCCAGGCTTTCCCGTTCCGGGTCAGCGGGCGCTGGCCGATGCCGGGGAAAGGCGTCTCTTTCGGGCGATCGACTCCTTCGACCCGGAAGTTCCCGGGGCGAGGCTTCGCACGGTCGACTGGTTGCTCCCCTACAGGTGGGGGCCCGGGCTCCAGTGGGCGGTGCAGAACGAGATCGCCCAGGAGTACGGGGCCGACGCGGACCGGCTCGCCGCACTCGCCACCTGGGAAGGAGGGTGGCTCGGCGGAGGTGACGCCCTTCTGGACGGACCCTACGCCAGCCTGCTCGGCGGACTTGCGGGGAACACGGAAATCCGGCTCGACAGTCCGGTGAGCGCGATCCACCAGGGGTCGGAAGGGGTCACCGTTTCCGCGGCCGGAGGAGAGATCGAAGCCGACGCGGCGGTAGTGACCGTGCCGATCGGGGTGCTGAAAGCCGGGACCATCGAGTTCACGCCGCAACTGCCCGCCCGGACCCGGACCGCAATCGAGACTCTTGGGGCGGGCCTGCTCGACAAGGTGTGGCTGGCATTCGAGGAGCCCTTCTGGGAAAGGGAAGTGGAAGGATTCGCCTGGATCGATCCCCGGCGGCCGGGACGATGGGGAAGCTGGGTCAACTCGGTACCGGTAAACGGGAAACCGTTCCTGCTCACCCTCTCCGGCGGAGGCGACGCCCATCGCCTCGCCCGCCGCAGCGACCTGGAGGTGGTCGGCGGCGCGATGGCGGCGCTTCAGAGCATGTTCGCGGGCTGAGGTCCCTGCCTCGGGTCAGCGCAGAACGAAACGCGCCTTGCGCGTTCTGGCCGACTTCCGGCCACCCACCGGGCGGAAGGTGACCTTCAGCCTCACCGACCGGGGCCTGGCGGTCCGCCTGAGTCGCTTCATCAGCCGGTTGCCCGCCCTGACCACCAGCCGGTAGTCACCGATCGCCAGGGTCTTCTTCGACGCCGGGGTTACGAGATCGGGTGCCTTCGCGTCGTCAATCCAGATCCGGCCCGCGCCGGGCACCGAAACCAGGATCACGACGCTGCCGTTGCCCCTTGTCTTCACCCTGGATACGGAAAAACGGTTCGAGACCGGCATGGCCGGCTGGCCCGGTGTGCGGATCGTGGTCGGATCATCGAAGGAGTTGTTGATCGTTGCCGCCGGAGGCTCGCCTCCGCCGCTCACCGTCGCCTTGTTCACGACGCTTTCGGGTGGATCATTGGCGACGTCCACGGTCACCGTCACGGGCGGGAAGGAGCTCCCCGGGCCGAGCACATCGGATCGACTGCAGCTGAGGCTTGCCAGATCACAATTCCAGCCCGGGCCGGCTATGGAAACGGGGTCGAGGCCCGCGGGCAGCTGGTCCGCGACTGTCACCGTGCCGCTTGAATCCTGGTTTCCGGAGTTGGTCACCACCAACTCATACAGGCCGGAGCTGCCGGCGAGCAGGTCTCCGGTATGGCTCTTTTCGACCGTCAGATCGGAGCCGAGTACCTTCACGGCTCCGGCTTCGAGATCCGCCGACGGCTGAGGCCAGGACCTTCCGTCCATGTCGCTCGCTCCCGTGACGGTCGGCTGGGCCGAATGGACACCGGGCAGCAGGTAGCTTCGCTGGCAGGTGAAGACCCAGGTCTCGCCCGGATCCAGGGCCGGAGCTTCATCGGAGGGGAGGTCGCCCGAGACGTATTTCAGCGGCCCGCAGGCTTCATCGGAGAGGACGTTCCGGGACCCGTCCTGGGAAGCCGGGACCAGCCCGGGGGCGGGGAGGCCGCCGGCGGCGGAGGGACTGGTGTTGGTCAGCTTGTAGGTCGTTGTGGCAAAGAGGGGGGAAGGTCCCGACGCCGGGCTGCTTGAAACCTTGAGATTGACCTCGGGGCGGGTGATGGTCAGCTTTGTGCCCGGTCCGGCGCCGCTGATCTGCGCGTCCGGGTCTCCGGTGTGAGAAGTAGCCCGCCAGGTCAGGCCGATCGGCGCCTCGAAGACGCCCTCGTCCAGGTCGACCACCCAGGGATTGTGGTTGGTGATCCGGGCGTCGAAGCCCTCCGGCAGGCTCAGGTTGTTGGTGAGCGGAAGCTCCTCGCCGGGGGTCCCGTCCGGCTTCGGCAGGATGACGCTGATCGCCACGCCGCTGAGGTTGCAGGCCGATTCCCCGCGGTTGGAAAAGAGAGCCGAGAAGATGATCTCGTCCCCTTCCCGTACCGGATCCGAGATCTGACCGAGGGTTTCATCCGTGAAACTCGCGATCGGGGTCGTTCCCGCGCAGCCGGGCGGATTCTGGCTGGCGCTGGCCGCAGACGAAAGAGCGAACACCGTGATCAGTGCCGCCGCCACTGCCATGAACCGTTTGATCTCCCTCATCGAACCCCTTGCCTTCAACTAAAGAGTAGCGGCAGGAGCGTCGGCCGCGGGAGCGTTGCTTCAGGCCTCGGACTCGGCCTGGTGAACCGGCTCGCCCTCTTCGTCGATCGGATTCTCGAAGGGCTCCGGCTTCTGGTGGGCATCCGCTTCCCGTTTGGCCTTGCGGAGCTCGAGGAAGACGGGCACGACCGAAGCCGCGACCACGCCGAGCAGGATGAACTCGATGTTGTTCTTGACGAACTCGATCTGGCCGAGGAAGTAGCCGAGCGTGGTGACACCGGCGCCCCAGAGGATGCCGCCGATGATGTCGTAGGTGAGGAAGGTCCGGTAATGCATGTGCGAGGTGCCCGCCATCACCGGCACGAAGGCGCGCACGATCGGCACGAACCGGGCCAGGATGATCGCCCGCGGACCGTGCTTCTCGAAGAAGGCGGCGGTCTGGTCGACGTACTCACGCTTGAAGAAACGGCTGTCGGGCCGGTTGAAGAGGGGCGGTCCGAACTTGCGGCCGATCCAGTACCCGGTCTGGTCACCGGCGATCGCGGCGATCGGGATCGTCACCAGCAGGACCCAGATATCCGGGAGCACTCCGTTGGCAGAAAGCAGCCCGGCCGTGAAGAGCAAAGAGTCTCCCGGCAGGAAGAAACCGACCATCAGACCGGACTCCATGAAGACGATCGCCAGCACGCCGAGCATGCCGAAGGTCCGGATCAGGGAATCCGGGTCCAGCCAGCTCGGGCCGACCGCCAGCGGCAGCCTCTCTATGAAGTGCGAGAAGAAGTCCATGGGGGAGGGGGAATCCGGCATCTTGACAGGTCACGGCCGAACAGGACGCTCTATCATCGTCTGCGAAGTCGGTCGCACCCCCAAAGCGGGGTCAGGGAATCCGGTCGAAATCCGGAACTGACGCGCAGCGGTAGGGACGTCCTTGAAGGCACATAGCCACTGGGCCACCGGTCTGGGAAGGCTGCCTCCTCGAAAACGTCCGAGTCCGAAGACCTGCCG
>JAGQUR010000144.1 GCA_020438395.1 Solirubrobacterales bacterium
TGATCTTCTCCATGTCGTAGTGGTCGGCGTCAAGAACCTCGCGGGCATGGTCGATGTCGAGGTTGTCCTCACTCTCCTTCGACCAGGGCAGGTCGACCAGCCATTCGAGATAGGTGCGGATCACCCCGTGCTCGGCCGCAGCCGGCGGCAGCTTCTCCAAGCGGGACAGTTCCCGCTCGGCTGCCTGATGGGCATGCTCGGGCAGCTTCGCCGCTTCGATCCGCTCGCGCAGTTCGTTGATCTCCGCGGTCTGCTCGTCTTCCTCGCCGAGCTCGGTCTGGATCGCCTTGAGCTGTTCCCGCAGGAAGTACTCGCGCTGGCCCTTGTCGATCGAGGACTGGACTTCCGACTGGATCTGGGAGCCGAGCTGGATCACCTCGAGCTCACGGGCAAGGATCTCGGAAAGCATGCGGAGACGCTTCGCGACATCGACCTCTTCGAGCAGAAGCTGCTTCTCCTCGGTGGAGATGCGGAGCGCCCCGGCGATCAGATGGGAAAGTGCCGAAGGTTCCTCGACGTTGGTCACCGCAAGCTGGAGTTCCTCCGGCAGGTACGGAATCTGTTCGATGATGTCGGAGAAGGTCTTCTGTACGTTCCGGGTCAGCGCTTCGAGCTCGGGGGTCTCCTCGACGATGTCCGGCATCTCGGTGATCCGGGCGACCAGGTAAGGCGTCTCCGTGACGTAGTCGCCCAGCCGGACGCGCTGGCTCCCCTGAACGAGGATGCGGATGGTCCCGTCCGGAACCTTGAGCATCCGGGTGACCACTCCGACCACTCCGACGTCATGGAGCTGTTCGGGGCTCGGCGTGTCTTCTTCCGGATCACGGGAGGCGACCATGACCAGCATCCGGTTGCCGGCCAGCACGTCGTCGACCAGCTTGATCGACCGCTCCTGGCCGACTCCTAGCGGCGCAAGGGTGTCGGGGTAGGCGACCGTGTCCCGCAGGGGCAGGACAGGCATCGCCTCCGGCAGGTCGCGCTCGCCGCGCAGAGCCTCTTCGACCGCTTCGTCGCTTCCGCTGACAACTTCGAGGACAGGCACGCTTTCGCCGGCGTCAGCCATCGATCACCCGCCGCTTGCGCGAGCGATCAACCGGCACCCGGGTGGCCTCTTCGCTTTCCTCGCGGAGCGGCAGCTCCACCCTGAGGACACCGTCATCGTAGGTGGCGGTCGCCTGCTCGGAATCAACGTCGACCTGCAGTTCGATCACATGACGGAACGGACCGGTCGGGATCTCGACCTGCTGGTAGACCCGGCCCTCGGTTTCCTGCACGGGACGCTCCCCGACGATCGTGAGCTGGCGCCCGCTGACCTCGATCCCCACGGTTGCAAGGTCGATTCCGGCCAGGTCGCACTTGACCACCGCTCGCTGCGGGTCGCCGCTGTAATAGACGTCCACATTCGGGGAGAAGCCGCTGGATCTCCGGCTGATGTAGGTGGCCCGGCCCCAGGTGCCGCTGAGCATCTCGTCCATCTCCCGTCGCATGCGGGCGAAATTCGCAAAGAGGTCGCGTTCAGACATGGCTTCGAAGCTTAGTAACGGTCGACCGCAAGCTCAAACGCATCGCGGTCAAACCTCGATTTCGAGCCCCTCGCGGGCGACCTGCACCGGCCCTTCATAGACCGAGCTGGCTTCGGACACCGCCCAGTCGGGGTCGAGCTCGTCGGAGATGTGGGTAAGAACCAGTTCCCTGGCCCCGGCCAGCTTCGCGTGCTCGCCGGCCTCCGACGGAGTCAGGTGGCCACGCACCCCGGTCCGCTCGGGCCGGGGCAGGGTCGACTCGGCGATGAGCAGGTCTGTGCCCTCGGCCAGTTCGACAAGAGCCGGGTTGGGACAGCAGTCAGCTCCGTAGGTAATCCTTGAACCGGACGGTCCGGTCACGTCCATGGCGTAGGTCGTTATGTAGTGCGGCACTTCCGTGAAGGTGATCGAGAAGGGGCCGATCTCCAGCTTGCCGTCGGGGTCGTATTCCGAGGTCACGAAGGCGTCATCGAAGAGATTCCCGGTCCCCCAGGCATCCGAGACCCGGTCGAAGAATTCGATCGCGCCTGGCGGGACGAAGAGCATCGGCCTGGCGGGGTCATCGGTCCCGGGCCACTTGTCGACCGGCACAGGTTGCTGGCGGGGAGCGAACTTCAGGGCAAAGCCGTAAGGGATCAGGTCGATTATGTGGTCGACGTGATGATGGGAGATGACGATCGCGTCGACGTCCACATAGTCGATGTATTGGCGCAGCTTGCCGAAGACTCCGTTGCCACAGTCGAGCAGCAAGGTGGTGTCGCCCTCGGTAACCAGGTACCCGCTGCATGCGCCACCCGCGTCCTGCCAGGCAGGTGACTTGCCCAGCACGGTCAGCTTCATGAGCGCGAACCGATTCCGTTCATCGACCTGATGCTACTTGCACCCAACCAAACCGGAGCCCGCCCAGCCATCAGTGAATGATTCTGGACGGGCGGGTGATCGTTCGTGCCCGGCGACGACCGGATGCGGTGCAGATGTCAGCCGAAGGCTGCTCCGGACTCGCGCGAGCCGTTGATTTCGCGGTCTGCCCAGCGGGGCGGGCGCAGCAGCAACATGGGCTGACGCGGCGGGACCAGGCCCTCCGGACGGCTCTCCCTGAAGGTGCCACAGGGCTCCTCCAGATCGAGGGCACAGAGCATCTTCTGCCGGAAGTAGCAGTCCTCGCAGGA
>JAGQUR010000145.1 GCA_020438395.1 Solirubrobacterales bacterium
ACTCCAGCTACGGCCTCGCCGGCGGGGTCTGGTCCTCGGATCCGGAACGGGCGGTCAACGTGGCCCGCCAGATCGACACCGGTCAGGTCGAGATCAATGGCGCCGCTTTCAACCCGCTTGCCCCCTTCGGCGGCCGAAAGCTCTCGGGCCACGGCCGCGAACTAGGCCCCTACGGAATCGACGACTTCCTCACCCTGAAGGCAATCCAGCTCTAGCTGGCGATCGACACCCCACTTTTCGTTCCATACGACTGAAAAGTGGGGCCTCGATCCCCGGCGGCCCGGCTAGTGCGAGAGGCTGCGGAGCACTGAGCGGGCCGCGTTGGCGCCGCCCATGCCGTGGACCCCACCGCCGGGAGGGGTTGCCGCGGAGCAGATCCACATTCCCTCGCCCACCTTGTAGGGGTCGAGCGTGGCCCGGGGCCGGAAGATGAGCTGGCGGGGGTTGTTCGCGCCGGCGACGATGTCGCCGCCGACGTAGTTGGCGTTGTACTGGGCGAAGTCGTCGGGGAACATCGCCGTTTCGCCCCGGATGCGGTCACGGAAGCCGGGAGCAAAACGCTCGATCTGGGCGATCATCGCCTCACTGGCATCGCCGGTGAACCCGTTCGGCACATGCGCGTAGGCCCACACCGGATGAAGGTCCCCCTCGGAACGGGAAGGGTCGGCCAGGTACTGCTGGCCGACCAGCAGGAAGGGCCGCTCCGGCATTCGGCCGTAGTTGATCTCGTGCTCGGCAGCGACCAGTTCCTCGAAGGAGCCGATCACATGGACCGTCCCGGCCTTGCGGGCAGCTTCGTTTTCCCAGGGGATTCCCCCTTCGACCGCGAGGTCGAGCTTGAAGGCGGCCGGCCCGTACTCGTAGCGCTGGAAGGCCTTGCGAACCCCCTCAGGCATCCGGTGACCGGCCAGTCCGACCACTCCGGCCGGGCTGGTATCGAATATGACCGGCTCGCCGGCCGGCAACTCGTCGATCGACTTGATCAGACGGCCGGTTTCGATCGTCCCGCCGTTCTCGGTGATCACCGCGGCCAGCGCGTTCGCGATCGACTGCGAACCGCCCTTGGCGACCGGCCAGCCATTGGCGTGGGCGGCGCAGATCAGGGCCATGCCCACCGCCGAGCTCATCAGGCGGGTTAGCGGCGAGAACGAATGGGCGGCGACCCCGCCGAAGAGGGCCTTCCCTTCCTCGGTGTTGAAGCCCTTGGCCAGGGTGGTCGCCGGGGCCAGGGAGGGGATCCCGAAACGGGCCAGGCTGAAGGGATGCTCGGGGAAGTGAATGATCGGCTGGTTGATGTCCCCGCTCAGCTTCGGGAAGGCCCGGGACGGCGGCCCGAAGAGCTTCGACCAAGCCTTCCCGTCCTCCCCCAGTCCGGCCGCGGTCTGCTGAATGTCACGGACCATCACCCCGGCCCGGCCCCCATCGAGCGGATGGGCGAGGTCAATCTCGGGGAAGCACCATTCCAGGCCCTGTGCCTCGAGGTCCAGCTCCAGAAACACAGGCGAGGCGACCGCCATCGGGTGGGCGGCCGAGCAGACGTCATGGATCAGGCCCTGCCCGGTCAGGTCGATCGAGCGGGTGCCGCCGCCGATCGTCGAGGCAGCCTCATAGACGGTGACCCCCACGCCGGCCCGGGCCAGCACCGCAGCGCAGGCCAGCCCGTTCGGGCCGGATCCGATTATGTGGACTCGGGACATGCCCCGACGCTACCGGTCCTGGCTCAGCTGCCGGGCTGGTCGGCCCCGGACGCAACCCCGCTGGCCGCCCCGTCTGGAGCCGATCCGGACGGACCCGTCCCGCTACCGGTCTCCACATCCACCGGGAAGACCTCGCCCACCCCCAGCCACGGCTGCCGGACCACCATGTCGGCGACCTTGACCGTGCCTTCCTCGATCAGCCCGTCGGCCGCGTCGAAGATCCGGTACCGCTGGATCGGGTTCGCCGCCGGCTGCGACTCCAGGGTCACGACCCTCAGCTCGCCGTGTTTGTACCCGACCCGCGACTGGACCGAGNNGCTTCTCGTTGTGGAAGTGGCCGTCGCCGAAGTTGTAGCCGCAGATCATTCCCGAAATCGTTTCGCCTTCCCGCACGTCGTAGTTCTCGACGTCATCGACCGCCCGGTCGGTCAGTCCGACCAGGGCCCGGCCGTGGGTGTGCATCGAGCGGAAGGCGAGCCCCTTGTGGAGCAGCACCTCGTTCATGTCCGGCTCGTAGAACTTGCCGAGCTGAACCGGCAGGGTCTTGGCGGCCTTGGTGATCGGCCCGTCGAGCTTCGCCTCCGAGCCGGTGTCCTTGCGGAAGTACCACTGGCTGGTCGCCCAGTTCCCGGCGTAGTAGCGCATCGAGGGCAGGAAGCTGATCAGGTCCGGCCGGAAGTTCCCGAGGACCGGGATGCCGACGATGATCGGCGCGAGCATCGCGATCAGCAGCGGATCATCGAGCGTCGAGAGCGGCACATCCCCGTAGTGCCCGAAGAGGAAGAAGATCGAGAAGATCATGAAGATGTTCCACTCGAGCGGGACCGCCAGGGGGAAGGTAGAGAGGATGTGGAGGTGGAAGATCACCATCCCGGCGACCGCGATCGTCCCGATCACCCCGCCGGATGAGGCGATCAGCAGCAGCGGCAGGGTGAACTCGAGCACCGTGCCCATGTGGGCATTGAACTCGCCGATCCGGGAGGGGATCAGGTCCTCCGGGTGGTTGCGGTAGAGCTTCTTCTTCGCCCATTTGCTCCGGTTCCACGGGGTGTTGGAGATCATTACCGTGACCACGAAGGGGAAGTGCTTGTTCAGCTTCGAGGAGGCGGCGCCCCACCAGATGCAGAACATGACGAACTGCGCGGCGACGATCATCTGGTCGGCCGGGAAGCAGAAGATGAGGAGGAACGGCCCGTAGACCTCGGCCCGGGCGGCGAGGAACGGCACCTTGTCGCGGAAGCCGAGCAGGACCAGAAAGGCGAGCAGGATCCCGACGATCACCGGATCGAAGCCGTCGGCGCCGCTGCCGACCAGCAACACGATCGCGCTGGCGATGAAGCCGGCATAGAGGAACACGTCGAAGATGGCGCGGCTGTCGCCCGCGGTGAGCGGCACCTTGTCGGGCCACGGCGGCTGGCGGATCGTCCCGGGCCTCAGCCAATGGAGGAAGCCGCCGACCATCGGCGAGAAACGCAGGGTCAAAGGCAGCGAGCCGGCCCCGAGGCCGAGCGCCTCCCAGAGCATGGTCCAGACGACCGCCTTCTGGAAGACGACCGGCTGGGTCCACCAGTCGCCGATCTTCGAGAGCCCGCCGAGGTCGGAGGTGGCGGAAATCAGCAGCAGCCCGCCACCCGCATAGACCACGAGCTTCACGATGTAGAGCAGGTAGACCGCCTGCGGCACACCGATCCCGTTGACCGCCCAGTCCTGGGCCAGAGGCTTCAGCCGTTCCCGATAGGGAAGCTTCCGCCACTCTTCGATCGAGTCAAACGGCGGATCACTCGGACTCATGAAACCCATGAAGCACCCCTCCTCAGAAGACCTCGGACGACCGGAGCTTATCGCCCGATTCAGCCACCGCAATATCCCCGCAACAACCCGACAAGGCCCGTCCGGGAGTCTCCAGAGCGTCAAGTCCCCCAGTCCAAGGAGATTCCCATGCGTTCCCTTCTCATGTCACTCACCGTCAACGCCTCGAAGCAGACCCGGAGCCTCAACCCGGAGCATCCGGCCAACCGTCGCCGCTAGCCGCTCCGGCCTCAACTCCGCCTGCGACCAGGCGAGCCGGTGACCCGGTCCCACTATGCTCGGTCCATGGTCAAAGACGTAGATGAGGCGAGCTTCCAGCAGGAAGTCATCGAGCGCTCCAAAGAGGTCCCGGTCGTCGTCGATTTCTGGGCCGAGTGGTGTGGCCCCTGTCGCACCCTCGGCCCGGCGATCGAGCAGGCGGTAAGCGAACGCGCCGGCAAGGTCGAACTGGCCAAGGTCGACGTTGATTCCAACCAGCAGCTCGCCGCCGCCTTCCGCGTCCAGGGCATCCCGGCCGTCAAGGCCTTCGTGAACGGCGAGATGGTCGACGAGTTCACCGGCGCCCTCCCCCCGGCCCAGATCAGCGCCTTCCTCGACCGCATCGCTCCGGCCGAGCAGAAGTCCGAAGAAGAGCTGGCCGAAGAACGGGCGAAGGAACTCGAATCAAACGAGTTCTACATCGCCGGCCGCGAAGCCCGCGAGGCGCTCGAGGCATCGGAGAACCCGCCGACCGAGGCCTTCAAGGCCTGGGACGACGGCGACCACGAGTTCGCCTTCGACCTGCTCCAGAAGGAAGTCGAAGTCGCCGACCCGGACCGCCGAGACCTGCTCCGCAAGGTGATGGTCGGCTACTTCACCGAGCTCGGCCCCGAATCGGAACTGGCAGCCACCCACCGCCGGCGTCTCGCGGCCGTGCTCAGCTGACCGGAATCAAGCAAAGGTAGCCGGGGTTGACCACCTGAGGCCCGGGTACCTGGCAAACCCCTTGTCCCAGGTAATCCACTCGGACCCGGACTCGATCGCCAGGGCTGCCAGCCACGCGTCTGACACCGAGTTCCCGACCGCACCCGTTTCGCGAACCAGATTCACGAAGATCTCCCACTGGAGCGGCCCCGGGTTCACTCTCACGCAGTTGTCCCGGCTGAGGAGCATCTCGACGAATTCAAGCGCGCTTGGTGCAGGTTCAGGGTGATCGAACCCACCCGGGTGGGTCACGATACGAACGAACCCTTCGATGACCCGGTCGGCCATCGCGAAAGGTGCGGGACCGTCGATCTGGGCCTGGAGCCAGGCTGCCGAGGCCTCGTGAGCTTGAAGCTCGGGCCGAAACGCCCTCAGCAGGACGTTAACGTCCGGCAAAACCATCGAACTCGTCCAGGGCGTCGGCGAGCCTGGAGTTGTCGCTCAGGATTTCCGGGTCCAGTCCCTCACGCAATCCTCCCGGCATCTTGGACACCGGAAAGCTCCTGTGCTCCCGCGTTTCCCGATTCCGGGATCTGGCGAGTCGCTCGCGGAGCGAGTCCTCTATCAGGGCAGTGAAGGTCTTGCCTTCCTTCGCGGCAAGCGCCTTGGCATCCCGCATCAGTTGCTCATCAAGCCTCACGGTGGTCCTCATCCCTTTCAGAATCCCATCTAGACATAAATATGTCAAGCGGGTGATTTCTTGTTCCCATGCCCACTTCAGTCCCGGGAACTTGAAAGTCTCCCCACCCCCATCGGTGTCCACCCCACCTCGCCCGGGCAAATAGAGTCCGGGCAGCTTGACTGTCTCCGAGGCCCCGACCGACCCACAGGATCCCGCCGGCAATCCCGGAACGGGAACCCCCGCGACCGGTCTGACCGCCGCCGAGGCAGCCCGCCGGCTGGAGGAGCGCGGACCGCTCCCCAAGGCAGAGACGAGCCGGTCCTACCGCTCGATAGTCGTCGCGAATGTCTTCACGGTCTTCAACGCGATCCTGCTCTTCTTCGGTCTGCTGACGATCTTTTTCGGCAATCCCAAGGACGCCCTCTTCATGGGCATTCTGGTCGCCAACACCACGATCGGCATCGGCCAGGAGGTCCGGGCCAAGCTCGCCCTCGACAAGCTGGCGGCGCTGATTGCGATCAAAGCGGAGGTACTGCGCGACGGCGAGAAGGTCGAGGTCCCGGTCGAGGACGTGGTGGTCGGCGATCTGGTCCTGATCGGGGCTGGCGACCAGGTGATCGCCGACGGCGAACTCCTCTCGGCCGACGCCCTTCAGCTCGACGAGGCGAACCTGACGGGCGAGTCGGAGCCGGTCCGCCGCGAGGCCGGCGGCGAAGTCTGGTCCGGGTCTTTCGTGGTCGAGGGCGAGGGTCGTTTCGTCGCGACCGCGGTCGGGCCCGATTGCCGTGCCGCGAAGCTGGCCGAGACCGCGCGCGCCTTCCGCCACCCCCGCTCCCCGCTTGAGCGGGCGATGGACCGGCTGCTGATCATCCTGGTCGCGGTGATGGTGCCGCTGGCGGTCGGGCTGATCATCTCCCTGGCGGTCCGGGACGTCAGCCAGGCCGACGCGGTCGAGACCCTGACCGCGGCGGTGGTCAACATCGTCCCCGAGGGCCTGATCCTGCTGGTCTCCCTGACCGCGGCGGTATCTGCCGCGAAGATGGCCCGCCGCGGCATCCTCGCCCAGCAGCTCAACGCGATCGAGTCCCTCGCCTCGGTCAGCATCCTCTGCACCGACAAGACCGGCACCCTGACCGAGGCCGCCCTGCGGGTGGTCGAGCTGATCCCGGCAGCCGACGAGTCCGAGGACGATTTGGCCCGCACCTTCGGCCGTTACGCGGCTTCGATGCCGACCCGCAACGGAACCCTCGAGGCGATCCACCAGGCCGCGCTCGGAGGCAGCGGGGAGACATCCCTTCCCGCGGAGGATCCGACCGGTCAGGTTCCTTTCTCATCTCGCCGACGCTGGGGTGCTCTCGAGATAGGCGGCGACCGTTTCGCCCTGGGTGCCCCGGAGGCCCTGCTCGGGTCGTCACGCGCCCGCGAGCTTCAGGAGAAGGCAACCGCCGAAGCTTCGGAGGGCCGCCGGGTGCTGGCGATCGCCGCCCTGCCCGGCCCGCTTCCGGCCGCCGACGAGGAACCGACCCTTCCGGCCGACCTGAAGCCACTCGGCCTGATCGTCCTCGCCGAAAGGCTCCGCGACGACGCCGAGGCCACGGTCGACTTCTTCCATCAGGAAGCGGTCGCCCTAAAGGTGCTGTCCGGTGACGCCCCGGCCACGGTCGGAGCAATCGCCCGTGACACCGGCATCGCCCGCGGCACCACCGGCCC
>JAGQUR010000146.1 GCA_020438395.1 Solirubrobacterales bacterium
AAGCCGCAGCGGAAGCCGAACCCGAGGGCCTCCGAGGTTTCCGGCTCCCACGAAAGAGCAGCGTCGTTCAGCCCCATCTTGTCGAGCGCTTCCCGCAGGTCCTCGTAGCGGTCGGTGTCGATCGGGAAGAGCCCGCAGAAGACCATCGGCTTCACGTCCCGGTAGCCGGCCAGGGCTTCTGCCGCGGGGTTCTCGAGGTTGGTCAGAGTGTCGCCGACCCGCAGCTTGGCCACGTCCTTGATGCCGGTGATCACGTATCCGACCTCGCCGGTTCCGATCTCGTCGACCGGGGTCATGACCGGCCTGAAGAAGCCGATGTCGTCGAGTTCGGCCTCGGTGCCGTTCTGCATCGCAAGCACCTTTCCGTGCTTGCGGAAGCGCCCGTCCATCATCCGGACATAGGCGATGACGCCCCTGTACTGGTCGAATTCCGAGTCGAAGATAAGCGCCCGGGCCGGTGCGTCCGGCTCGCCCTCGGGCGGCGGGATACGGTCTACGACCGCTTCGAGCACGTCGATCACTCCCTCCCCGGTCTTGGCCGAGATCCGGAGGATGTCGTCGGGGTCCACCCCGATCAGGTCGGAGACCTCACCGGCCACTCGCTCCGGCTCGGCGCCGGGCAGGTCGACCTTGTTCAGGACAGGGATCAGTTCCAGTCCGTTTTCGATCGCCAGATAGGTGTTCGCCACGGTCTGCGCTTCGACGCCCTGCGCGGCGTCCACCACGAGCAGGGCGCCTTCACAGGCGGCCAGAGAGCGCGAAACCTCGTATGAGAAGTCCACGTGGCCCGGCGTGTCGATCAGGTGGAGGTGGTAGGTCACCCCGTCCGAGGCGGTGAATTCGACCCTCACGGCCTGGGCCTTGATCGTGATTCCGCGTTCGCGCTCGAGATCCATCGAGTCCAGTACCTGGGCCCGCATTTTGAGCGGGTCCACGGCCTTGGTCAGCTCGAGGATGCGGTCGGCCAGCGTCGACTTGCCATGGTCGATGTGGGCGATGATCGAGAAGTTGCGGGTCGTGTCCATCACGGACAGAGCAGTATGCCGGAGGCGCCTATCGGCAGGATCGCGGCGAGAGAGGTCCGTCTAGCGAAAGAACCGCTCCTCCCTCTGCGTCGACCACGTATTTGACCGCCGGGTCCTTCGACACCCAGGTCAGTTCGCGTGGCTGGGCCAGTTTCTGGCCTTCTCGGTCGAGGGTCAGGACCAGGTAGTCATAGTCACCCTGGTTGGCTGCCGCGATGAAATCCCGGCAGTTCTCCGCTTCGACGAAACCGGCGTGAGGTTCATTCAGCCCGATGAACTGGACCTCGTTGTCGAGATCCTCCCCCCAGAGCGGGTACTGGCGGGTCGCGTTGGTGCCGATCTTCACGCCCGACTCGCCGTTGGCCCAGACGAAAGCCTCGGAAAGGGCCGGGATCGTGAAATCGGGGGATGCGTAGCGGTGGTCGAAGTAGTAGCGCTGAACGCCGAAACCGCAGAGAACGAGAAAGGCCAGGGCTGTGCCAGCGGTCCAGCCGAGGACCTTCTGCGAAGCACGACTGGAAAGCCGGTGCTGCTTCGACCGGACCCGCCAGACTCCGAGCCCGATCAGACAGGCGACCCAGAACAGGGTGCCGGAGGCGAAGGCGACCAGCCACTCCTTGGCATCCCAGTCGTCACCGAAGGCGATGGTGACCGGAGCCAGGATCAGCAACGCCCCCGCAACGAGCCAGCGTGCCCGGCTCCCTCGCTGTCCGATCCCGCTCCCCAACAGGGCCAGGCAGACGGCCAGGGCCGGGGCCAGGTAGCGCAGTCCGGAAACGAATCCGTTCGGCTCGCCTGAGGGCCCGGAGGCCGAGGTCGGAGCGACCAGCCAGGCCAGGACCAGGGCGAGGCCGACCACCGCTCCGGTCCGTCGGGCCGGACCCGAATTGCGGTCCAGGCAGAGTACGAGTCCGGCGATCGCCAGGATGCCCAGAAGTATCCAGCCGGACCCGAACCCGTCACCGAAGCCGGGCAGGAACCAGTGGCGGATCACGTCGGTGTCGGCCAGGTAACCCCAGACCGATCCGGCGTCGCGCCCGCCCACGTCCTGGCTGGGTCCGGGCAGGGTGATCGGGCCGATGTGGTTGATCCACGGGATCGGGTTGCCGGAGTGGGTCAGGTTGCGCAGGTACCAGTAGCCGCCACCCAGGAGCAGGGCACCGCAGCCGGCCAGCCCGTTCCGAATTCGTCTGGACGGCTCCGACAGCACCACGGTGCCGGCCAGAAGCACCAGGGCGGCCGGAACGAAGTTGACCTTGGTTCCCATGGCGAGACCGGCCGCAAGGGTGACGACCAGAGCCGGACCGAGGGTGATGCGGCGCCCGCCGGCGGCGGCATTGACCATCACGGCCAGCGCCGCGAGAAGGAAGAAGGTGCCGACGATGTCATTTCGGGCTTCACCCGCCTGGTCGGCCATTGCCGTCGATCCGAGGATCAGGGCAACGCCGGCCAGCGAGATCGGCGCGGCGCCATAGGGTCGGCCGATACACCAGGCGGCCAGCAGGCAGGCCGAGAACCAGCCGAGATTCAGGAAAATCGAGAGCAGGTCATTGCCGAAGGCCATCATTCCCAGCGAGTGGATGACCTCCGAGTTCTGCGGGTAGAACCAGCTGAGGAACTGCGGGGCGAGCAGATGAAGCGACCAGGTGTCCCCGCTCTGGGCTATTCCGGCCGCGAACGGCCCGTGGTACCAGGTCGAGTCGAAGCCGGTCATTCCGGTTCCGAGGCGGATCGAGACCCCGGCGACGAAGGCCCCGAAGGCACCCGCGGCGATCGCCGTTCCGACCATGGTCAGACCCGGGGTCGCCGGTTCGGTATATGGGAGGGAGCGGGCGCGCGCGATCGGCAACCGTTCCTGGAAGCGCCAGATGGCTGCAGCGATTGCAATGGTCAAAAGCAGCCAGCTCCAGCCGGTCAGGAGCCCGAAGGTCCCGAGCGCCAGGGCCGGGCCGATCGCCGCGCCGACGGCGAGCACGCCGACTCCGGTCCAGGCGACGGGACCGTGCCAGCCCGGAAGCAGCCGCGAGCCGAGTACGGCACCAGTCAGAATCACGGCGGCAAGGCCGGTGAGCGTTCCGAGACAGCTGACCAGATATCCCGGAAAGCTCACGACGAACGCCGCCGGACCAGCGCCGCAACCTGCTCGAGTTCAGGAACCCGCAGCAGCTGGCATACCGCCACGTAGGCTACCCCGCCCAGGCCCAGGCCGGCTCCGAGGGAGATGATCTGGCCGGCCAGTCCACGCCCGAGTGCCTGGTCGAGCAGATCCCAGATCTCATATGAGACTCCGGCCAGCACCACCGACCCGATCAGGATCCTGCCCCCCGAGAAGAGGAACTTCCCGAACTCGATCCCGGCCAGCCTGGTGCGAAGCATCACGGTCTGGATGGACACCGATACTGCGGTGGCGATGGCCGTGGCCGCGACGATTCCGGCCACCCCGAACGGCTTGTAGAGGAGGTAGGAGCCGAGCGCAGTCACCGCCAGATTGGCGCCGGAGATCCAGGTCGGAATCCAGGGCTTCTGGAGACCGAAGAAGGTGCGGCTGAGGAGCAGGTACATGCCGTTGGTCGGCAACGAGAAGGCGAACCAAAAGAGCGCCGTCGCGACGACCTGGGTTTCGGCGGCGTCAAATTCACCCCGTTGGTAGACCAGGCGGATCATCGGCTCGGAAAGAACAAGGATCGCGGCGCTGGCCGGGATCAGGACGAAGATGATCTGCCGCATGCCCTTGGCCAGGGTGGTCCGCAGGGAATCGAAGTCCTTGCGATTGGCGAAGCGGGCCAGGGTCGGGAAGAGAACCGTGGCGATGGCCACGGAGAAGATCCCCTGCGGCAACTGGTAGATCCGGAACGCCTTGTCGATTGCGGCCGGGGCCTCGTCATTGACCAGCGAGCCGAAGAAGCTGTTGACGAGCAGGTTGAAGTTGATCAACCCGAGACTGAGGGTGACCGGGATCATCATGATCAGCACCCTCCTCACGTTCGGGTCCTTGAAATCGACCTTGAGGGTGAACCGGAAAGGCGTGTTCCTGAGGTCGAAGGTGGGGATCAGCAACTGGACCACGGTGCCCGCCACGACGCCAATCGCGTACGCGTAGATCTGCTTGTCCTCGGGAAACAGCGGCACCCCGGCGATTACCACCGCGATGATCGTGAGGTTCCAGAAGAACGGCGAAATCGCGAAGGCGCCGAAGCGGTCGTAGCTGTTGAGGATGCCGACCACGATTCCCGTCACCCCGAGCAGAATCAGGATCGGGAAGAGGATCTGCGAGAGCACGATCATCAGGCTCTCGGTGGCAGCCGAGAAGCCAGGCGCGAAAATCGGCATGACCAGCCCGGCCGCCAGGATGAAGAAGGCGGTGATCGCGCCGAGGATCATGGTGACCAGCAGCAGCAGGGTCGAAGCCATGCGGAAGGCCTCGCGGTACTTCCCCTTCTCGATCTGCTCGGTGAAGATCGGTACGAAGGCCGGCTGAAGCGCCGCGTCGGCGAAAAGGGCGCGGATCAGGTTCGGGACCTGGAAGGCGACGGTGAAGGCCGACATCGGGCCCGAGATCCCGAAGTAGCTCGCGGCGACGACCTCCCGGACCAGCCCGGCCACCCTCGATGCGGCGGTGGCGATGGAGAAAAAAGCCGTTGACCTGGCCAGCCGGCCCGCCTTCTCCGGCTTTGCCGACTGCCGCGGGCCCGGCTCTTCCCTGACGCCCTCGGTCACCGGGACCGGCGCGGCGACCCCTCCCTCCTCGGCCAGTCCGGTCGCCGTCTCGACCATTGCTTCTTCCCGGTCGATAACCGCCTCCGGAACCGATCGCGCAGCCGGTCCGGATCCGGGGGCAGGCCTGTTGATGACCGTCTCGGCCCGTTCGGAGGTCGAACGGATTGCCTCTTCGGCCGCCCGGGCGGCGGCTTCAAAGGGGTCGAGTTGGGGGTCAGAGGGCGCGTTCAAGCTGGCAACGGTATAGTCGCTGGCCGCTCCTCGGCGGAAATCCCCCGAGAGCACACCGAAAAGATCATGGCCAACATAGCCTCACAGAAAAAGAGAATCCTTCGCACCGAGCGTGAGCGCGTCGAGA
>JAGQUR010000147.1 GCA_020438395.1 Solirubrobacterales bacterium
TGCACCAACACCTCGAACCCCTATGTGATGGTTGGAGCCGGGTTGCTCGCCCGCAACGCCCTGGCCAAGGGTCTTGAACGGAAGCCCTGGGTGAAGACCTCGCTGGCGCCGGGCTCGACCGTGGTCACCGACTACCTCGACAACGCAGGTCTCACCCAATACCTGGACGACCTCCAGTTCAACCTTGTCGGTTACGGGTGTACGACATGCATCGGCAACTCCGGCCCGCTCGCCCCGGAGATCTCCGCCGCGATCGACGAGAAGGACCTGGTCGTCTGCTCGGTCCTTTCCGGCAACCGGAACTTCGAGGGGAGGATCAGCCAGGACGTCAAGGCCAATTACCTCGCCTCGCCTCCGCTGGTGGTCGCCTACGCCCTCGCCGGACGCATGGACATCGACATCCAGAAGGACCCGCTCGGCAACGACCCGGACGGGAACCCGGTCTATCTCGATGACATCTGGCCCGACCCGGAGGAGGTCGCCCGGGTGGTCGGCGAGTCGATTCGCCGCGAGATGTTCGAGAAGAACTACGGCGACGTCTTCAAGGGCGATGTGAACTGGCAGCAGGTCTCGGTGCCGGAAGGCGACCGTTACACCTGGCCGGATTCGACCTATGTCCGCCGGCCTTCATTCTTCGAGGACATGCCGGCCGACCCGCCCGGCCTGGCGCCGGTCGAGGGGGCTCGCGTGCTGGCCAAGCTCGGTGATTCGATCACCACCGACCACATCTCGCCTGCCGGCGCGATCAAGAAGGACAGCCCGGCCGGAGCCTGGCTGATCGAGCAGGGCGTCGGCCCGGCCGACTTCAACTCCTACGGTTCCCGCCGCGGCAATCACGAGGTGATGGTGCGCGGCACTTTCGCCAACATCCGGCTGCGCAACCAGCTGGTCGAGCGCTCCGGTGGCTACACCCGTCATTACCCCGACGGGGAGGAGACCTCCATCTACGAGGCTTCCAGCCAGTACCAGGCCGACGGCATCCCGCTGGTGGTCCTGGCCGGCAAGGAGTACGGCTCGGGTTCATCGCGTGACTGGGCCGCCAAGGGCACCAGGCTGCTCGGCGTCCGGGCGGTGATCGCCGAGAGCTACGAGCGGATCCACCGTTCGAACCTGATCGGCATGGGGGTGGTCCCGCTCCAGTACCCGGACGGCGAATCGACCGACTCACTCGGCCTGACCGGCGAAGAGGTGATCACAATCGGCGATCTCCAGGGTGGAGAGGCGAAGACGGTCGAAGTGACTGCAGAGCGCGAAGGCGCCGAACCGGTGACCTTTACTGCGACGGTCCGCCTCGACACACCCAACGAAATTCGCTACATAAACAACGACGGAATCCTTCAGACCGTCCTCCGCGACCTGAACGCATAGGCAACCGGTCGCGATCCGAAGTCAGGATCAGCGATCGGTTTCGCGCAGGACGATCTTCACCCCGCGCTTGTTGGTCAGGACCAGCCGACCCCTGACCATGCGTGCCTTCATTCCCCGGCGGAGGTTGTGTTCGAGCCAGGCGTCGATCGGCTTCTGGCAGCCGATCAGTGTCTGTTCGATCTGGCCCGACCAGCGAAGCCGGCCGTTCTTCAGGGTGAACGGGCCGCCCATCGCGTTGCAGCCGGCGCTACCCATCATCACGTATTCCAAATAGGGGTCGATGCCGTCGTCGGGGTCGGTGCCCATTGCCCGGCGTTCGAAGTGGAGCCAGACCTTTTTCTGGCCGATCAGCTTCGTTCCCTTGACGGAGATTGACCGGAAGTAACGGTCAAGCAGGTCCGATGTGTGGGCGGGACGTGAGCTACGCGCGGTGGTGATCACGGGTCCGCAGCTCGGCTCGTCGTCATAGTCGGGACCGGTCTTCGGGATCGCCTTGAGCACCCAGGCGGCGTCACCGGGCAGCCGGACCCGCGGGGTCAGGAAGTTCCCGCCACCGTTGGTCCTCACCGTTGCGAGCGTGCGGGCCGAAACCCGCGGGAATCCGTTGGGGATCATTCGCGGTTCGGCGACAATCACGATCTTCGTCCGGGCCAGGGAAGGCAGGGTCTTTCCTGCGATGCGGAAGTACCTTCCGGCGGTGAGTTCCCCACCCTCTTTCGGCAGGCCCCGAACGGCGAAGTTGATCCAGGTTCCCTTGGGGCCGTTCACCGCGATCGGCGTGTATAGGCTGATCCAGCGGCTGCCGTCGCCGGACGGGTACGAGAAGGTGACCCCGCGCCTTGCCCACGGCAGCTCGGCCGAAAGGGCCCGGACCGGGACCCTGATCACGCTTTCGCTATCGGCGGGAAGGGTCAGCCGGTACGAATGCCGGACTCCCTGGAATCCGCCCCTGAAGCAACTGGTCGGGGAAGGGTCGGCGACTTCCGTCGATTCGATCTTCAGGTTGCCCGGACCCTCCAGGGTCGCCGCCTCGACGAAGAACGGGTTGCCGGAGATGGTTCCGGTAGACCAGTTGTCGGGTTCCACGTTGAACTGGAAGTCGGCCCCTTCAGGCCCGGAGGAAACCGAAACCTCAAGGGTGGTGTTCGGCGAGTCGGGCCAGGAAACCGAGGGAGGGGAAGCGGCAACCGAAACTTCCGACGGAAGGGCGGCCGAACCGGAGGCAGGGGCAAGCACAAGACCGGCGACAAGCAGTCCAACGAAAAGAGCGATCCCCCTGAGAGTCCTCATGACAGGAAAAGAATAGAGGGGGTACACATGTCAACCCCGGGCCACGCCTGCGCCTCGCTATCCTGAGAAGTCTCAACAAGCAAAGGAATTCGAGGGGCCGTCCGGGGGCGGCAGGCGCCCCCAAGTGGCCAGATGGCCAGGAATTGAAGGAGAAACACCTATGTGCCGACCCGTGAAATGCAAGACCTGTCGCAAGACCACCTGGGCCGGGTGCGGTCTGCACGTCGATGCGGTCAAGCGCACCGTGCCGGCCGACCAGTGGTGCCCGGGCCATGAAAAGGCGAAGAAGCCGGCATCGGGAGGGCGCTTCACTCGCCTGTTCGGGGGATAACCCGCCCCACGCTCAGCGTTTCCTCGGGCATGAATGCGCATGGGTAGTCCAGCTGTTCGCTGACCAGGAGCAAGCGAAGGCGGCAAAGGCATCTGGGCTGGCTGGCGTTGCCAGCCAGCGGAGCCGGCCCGTCCATCAGTTAATGCGAGTGGGCCGGCGGGTTTCACGGGGAGGGCGGGTGGAACCCGCCCGACTCCTGTTAAGAGTGG
>JAGQUR010000026.1 GCA_020438395.1 Solirubrobacterales bacterium
AGATCAACAACGTGCTCTGCTTCCCGGGAATCTTCCGCGGGGCGCTGGATGCCGGCGCGCCGCAGATCACCGAGGAGATGAAGATGGCGGCGGCCCGCGGGATCGCGGAAGTGGTCGGTGACGACCTCTCCGAGGACTACATCATCCCATCGGTCTTCGACCGGGATGTGGCGCCAAAGGTTGCCGAAGCGGTCATCCAGGAGGCGAAACGGGCCGGCGACGCCCGCTTCCACGTCGACACGGGCGCCTTCACCACTCTCGGCTGAGCCGTCCCGGCGGGAGCCGCAGCCTGTCGTGCCACTGCTAGCTCTCGTCTGCCCTTCGGGCAGCCTCGAGCGGAATCCGGTCGATTCGGTGGATCCTGCCGATCTCGGACCACTCGTTGCGGCCGAGCCGGGCCATCGGCGCGAGCTTTTCGATTGCCGGGTGATCGCCATCGAGAACCGATTCGCTGATCGCCAGGTGGACCACCCGGCCGAATACGACCACTGATTCCCCGAAATCGACGGTGCTCTCCGTGCGGCATTCGATCGACACCGGTGAGCCGGCCACCCGCGGCGGGCGGACCGCCGCCGACGGTTCGCGCTCGATGCCGAGTTCCGCGAACTCGTCCTCGTCATGCGGATAGGGCGTGGCCGAGGCATTCACCGCATCCACATTCGAGAGGTCGGCCAGATTGATCACGAACTCTCCGGTCGATGTCGCGTTGCGGAGCGAGTCGTTGCGACCGACCGAGGTGAACTGCAGGATCGGCGGCACCTCGCTGGCGAATGTGAAGAACGAATGCGGGGCCAAGTTGTCCACCCCGTCCTCGGATGTCGTGGAAACCCAGGCGATCGGTCGCGGCACGACGACCGCCTTGAGCAACCGGGCGAATTGTCTTTCCGGAAGCCCGCCGGCCGCGAGTTCCCGTCTTTGCTGCTTCGAGTCCATGACCGAATCCTCCCGGATTCGGGTCAGAAGGCGGCCAGACCCCAGCCCCAGATCACTTTGTCCCTGCGATCCCGGATCACCTTGTTGCGATGCGCGGCAGGTCCGGTCGTGACCGTATCCCTGCGTCCGTTCTTCGAATCGAGGGTATTGATCCCCTCACGACCAAGCAGAGAGGAACGCCCCTGCTGCTGGGCGTGGCGCTGGCCGACGATCAGCCAGTCGTTGTACCGGCTGCCTTCGAGCCTTTCGATAGTCGGTGCCAGCCGGGCCCGCCGGGCGCAGGCTCCATTCAGCCACTCCGCGTATCCCCGGCCGAGATCGGCCTTGATACCCCGGGGCGAGCCGGCAAAAACTGCGCTGTCGTTGCCGGGCCCGCCATCTGCCACAGGTCCCGAACAGGCATTGGTGATGTGGGCGTGATCGGTTCCCTCGCCCCCGTGAATGGTCACGCCGTCGTTCGCGTAGATGAGGTCGTTGTTGCCACCGCCGAAGAGCTGGCTGCCGGCGCTGCCGTAGCTGGTCGAGATGAAGTCCTTGCTCGGCCCGCCGTGAATCACATTCCGGCCGGTGCCCCCGTTCAGCGTGGTCGACATGTTCGGCGGGATCGAGCCCTCGAGGTTGATGTGGTCGGCACCGTCGCCACCGTAGACCAGCATCCCGTCCAGGTTGTTTCGGTCGGCCGGGCAGCGAATCGCGTTCGCGACGAGCGAATTCGGAGACTGGTCCACGCCCCGGCAGTTCCCGGAGGGCACTCCGCCCCCGGCCACGTTCACCCGGAACCACTGGTTCGACTTGTCGTAGCCAACTGAAACCTGGTCGTCCTGGGTCCCGCCCATGACGATCGGGATGCCACCGTCACTTATGTCGACCAGGGTCAACCGGTTGCCGAAGTTGCCGGGTGATTCGCCGTTGCAGCGGGTCGCCTTCGCGAACCCCGAGCATTCGTTCTCTCCCAGTCCGCCGTCCACGCTGTCACCGTCGCCGCTGTTTCCCATGATCACGTCATTGCCCAGTCCACCGTCAATCTGATTGACGACACCGGGGTCCGCCGTGATTTCATCGTCGAAGGCCGACCCGATCACATTCTCGAGCGAGGTGAGCTGGTAGCGGGTGGTGCCCAGCGAGGTACCGGCCTTCAGGTCGATGATCACCCCGTTGATGCGTCGCCCGCCGGGCGGCGTGTGCGCGGCGTAGGAAATCGTGTCCGTTCCCGGACCTCCGTTCACCTTCGCCAGCCCGCGTCCGGTAGTCACGAAAAGGTCATCGCCCCCGTTTCCGTACATCTTCTTGATTCCGGAATGGGTGATGATCGTGTCGTTCCGCGGGGTGCCGTACACCCAGTCGTCTCCCTCGCCTCCGTCCAGGTAGGCCGGGCCGTTGTTGTTTGGCTGATTTGCCTTGAGGCGGTCATTGCCCTGTTCGCCAAACACCTTCTCGCGGGTTCCCCCGGTGGTCACGCCACCGTTGGAGAACAGGAAGTCAGTCCCGTTGCCACCGTGTATCTCTGAGACGGCGTCGCCGAGGCTGTAGATGTAATCGGAGCCGGTCAGGCCGTAGAGACGGTTGCCGATGCCGGAATAGTCGTAGATACGGTCGTTTCCGCCGGCTCCGATAATGACGTCCCGGTCCGGCAGCCCGCGCGGGTTCTTCTTCGGACCGGCATAGATCAGGTCATGGCTCTTCGAGCCGCGCACGTAGTCGTTGCCGAGGCCGGCGGTTACGACGCCTCTCGAAGTATTCGTGTGGAGGACTATCCGGTCGTTCCCCGTGCCTCCGTCGACCTTGACGCTGTTTCCCCGGCCGGTATTGATGCGGTCATTGCCCGAGCCCCCGAAGACCCGCAACTTGTTGCCCTTCTCGGTGACGATGGAATCGTTGCCGGGGCCGCCGTACACGGTCGAGTTCCCCTTTTCAGCGTAGATGTGATCGTTGCCGGGACCGGCGTCTGTGAAGCTGATGCCCTTGCCTGCCCGGATCGTCTGCGAGCCGTCTCCGGCACAGACACGACTGAATGGCTTGGCGATCACCGTAACCCGGTCGCCGGCGACCCAGGTGACGTCCCTGAACTTCAGGCGAACCGTCTTGTTGTTGCCAGTCACGACCCGGTTGATCTTCTTGCCGAAGCACTTGCCCGGCCGGGCCTGCGCTTCCGCCGGAATGAGCATGATGAAGATGGCCAGGACGGCCAGCACCACTGATGTGGCACGAAATCTGCTTCTTGAGACTGGCGACTGGTTCATTGCTGTGTTGGGGGAGAACGGACACGCGAATCGGATGCCCGTCCTCCGTTCCCCCAAATAACAACGCGAAACCGGGTTTGATTCCCTTGCCGACCTGAAACTGTAGTGGAGACACCGGATTCTGCCCCTGAGCGGTCCGAAGCTCCTGACTCCTAGAATGCGTGCAATGACGGACCCGAATGGCAGACCGGAAGGTCAAAGAATTCTCGTTACCGGCGGAACCGGACTGATCGGTTCCACTCTCTGCAACACGCTGATTGACCGCGGCGACACTGTGGTCGGCCTCAGCCGGGATCCCGAGCGGGCCGCTCGGACCCTCCCGCGGGTCGAATGGCATGGCTGGGAAGGCGAGCGGGAAAGGCCTCCCCGGGAGGCATTCGACGGTGTGGACGCGGTCATAAACCTTGCCGGAGAGCCGATCAACCAGCGCTGGAACGATGAAGTGCGGGATCACATCGCCCGCAGCCGGATCAAGGCGACGAAAAATCTCGTGGCCAAGATCGCCGCCCTCGATGAACGCCCGAAGACACTGATTTCCGGCTCTGCCATCGGCTATTACGGTGACCGCGGAGACGAGCTCCTCTACGAGGACGCCGAGCCGGGAGACGATTTCCTCGCCGGGATCGTGGTCCGATGGGAGGAAGCAGCGATGTCCGCCGAGGAGCATGGACTCCGCGTCGCGACGATTCGCTCCGGGCATGTGCTCGACCCCAGGGGCGGCCTGTTGAAGGAGCTGCTTCTCCCCTTCAAGATGGGCGTCGGAGGTCCCATCGCCGGTGGCAAGCAATACATGTCATGGATTCACCGGCACGACGAGGTCGGCATCCTGCTCTGGGCCCTCGAGAACGATGCGGCGAGCGGGCCGGTCAATGCGACCGCCCCGAACCCGGTCACCAACAAGGAATTCTCCAAGACGCTGGGCAAGGAGCTCGGGCGCCCGTCGATTCTTCCCCTGCCCGGCTTCGCGATCGACATCGTCAAGGGCGGCGGGGTTGGTCACGCGGCCCGCGAGGGTCAGCGGGTCTTCCCCCGCAAGGCGACCCGGAACGGCTACGAGTTCAAGCAGCCGGAACTCGCCGGCGCTCTGGCGAACCTGCTCTCCTGATCAGGCCGGGTAGCCGTATCCGGCTTCGGTGAGCCTGTCTGCCGGAACTATCTTGGATTCGTCGACGGCGTCGGCAAGCGGCGCCAGCTGGATCGAAGTTCCCCTGAGGGTCGTCATGTTGCCCCAGTCGCCCTGACTGGCAGCTTCGATGGCCTTGTAGCCGAGCCTGGTCGCGAGGACCCGGTCGAAGGCGGTCGGCGTTCCGCCGCGCTGCAAATGGCCGAGAACCACAGAACGGGTTTCGCGGCCGGTCTTTTCCTCGATCCGGTCGGCGAGCCAGCCGGCGATTCCGCCCAGGCGCACGTGCCCGAAGGCGTCGGTGCCTTTGGCCGAGGTGACCTCGGTTCCCTCCGCGGGCACGGCCCCTTCCGAGGCCACGATCAGCGGTGCGACCCCCGCCTCGAAGCATGCCTCCACGTGGGAGCAGATCTCGGCCAGGTCGAATTCCTTCTCCGGCACCAGAACCAGGTCGGCACCACCCGCCATGCCTCCGTGCAGGGCGATCCATCCCGCGTGGCGGCCCATCACCTCGACCACCAGGGCCCGGTGGTGACTGGCCCCCGTGGTCCGGAGCCGGTCCAGCGACTCCATGACGATGTTCACCGCGGTGTCGAAGCCGAAGGTGTAATCGGTCGCATTCAGGTCGTTGTCGATCGTCTTCGGCACCCCGACCACGCCGAGGCCGTCCTCGGTCAGCTTCCGGGCCACACCGAGGGTGTCGTCCCCGCCGATCGCGACCAGACCGTCGATTCCGGCGGCCCGCACGTTCTCGATCACCTTCTGCTCGCCACCGTCAATCGCCGAAGGGTTGGTGCGTGATGACCCGAGGATCGTGCCACCCTGGGCGAGGATGCCCCGCACGTCCTCCGGCCCGAGGTCGATCTTCTGGTCCTCGAGGGGGCCCTTCCAGCCATCGAGGTAACCGACGAACTCATGGCCCCATTCCCGGCTGCCCCGCATGACTACGGCACGGATCACGGCGTTGAGGCCGGGACAGTCGCCCCCGCCAGTCAACAGTCCGATCTTCAAGGGATCAGTCCTTGCTCGGCTTGAGTGCCTTGGCCTTCTCGACCAGCGGCTGGGTGACGTGAATGAACGCGCCAAGGAACAGCACACCGAAGAAGACCAGGCCGGCGACCGGGCCGCCCTGGCCCTGCGAGTACGAGAAGACCGCCAGGGCGATTGCGACGAAGAATGTGACCGGGATCAGCATCGGCGCGAATCCTACCTGACCCCGGAGCGGGCCGACGCCACGGCTGCCGCCGTTTCGGACATGAATTCCCCGACTGCCTCCGCGGCCTGTCCCGGCGCGGCTTCGGCCGCTATCCGGACCAGTTTCGAGCCGATGATCACCCCGTCGGCAACCTGCGCCACCGTGGCCGCATGCTCGGGGGATCCGATCCCGAATCCCACCGCGACCGGCACCTCGGACTTCGCCTCGACATCTTCGACGAGTTCCTTCAGATGGGCGGGGACCTCGCTTCGCTCCCCGGTCGTGCCGACGCTCGAGACCACGTATACGAAGCCGGTTGCCACCTGGCAGATTTCCGCCCGCCGTTCACCGAGGGTGGTCGGCGCGACCAGCGGAACCACGGCCAGTCCGGCCCCGGCCATCGCCGAGCGGATGGTTTCGTCCTCACCGAGCGGAAGGTCGGGCACGATCACCCCGCAGGCACCGGCCTCGACCGCCTTGGCCGCGAAGGCCGCCGGTCCCTGACCGCCGAGGATCGAGTTTGTGTAGACCATCAGCACGACGGGCAACCGGTCGGCGACGGTCCGGCAGATCTCCAGCACGTCTTCCAGCCTGGTTTCCGCTTCCAGAGACTTCACCGCAGCTTCGTGAATGACCGGCCCGTCGGCGAGCGGGTCGGAGAAGGGGACCCCGAGTTCGATCAGGTCGGCTCCGTTATCGGCATAGGAACGGGCGATGGCCGCGGAGGTTTCCCGGTCGGGGAAGCCGCCCATCATGTACGGCATCAGTGCCGCCCTCCCCTCCTCTTTCGCGTTGGCGAACGCCTCGGCGATCCGGTCGGGACCGTTCACCCGGACCCCTCCAGCCCGAGTACCTCGGCCAGGTCCTTGTCGCCGCGGCCGGAAAGACAGACCACGTCATAGTTGTCGTCGCCGTCTCCGACCTTGCCTTCACCGAGCAGCCAGGCAATCGCATGCGATGACTCGAGCGCGGGGATGATGCCTTCCAGCCTGCTCAGCCGGCGGAAGGCCGCGAGCGCGTCGCCGTCGCTCACCGCGACGTAGCGGGCGCGGCCGATGTCCCGAAGGTGGGCGTGCTCCGGCCCGGTGCCGGGATAGTCGAGGCCGGCAGACACCGAATGGGCTTCGAGAATCTGCCCTTCTTCGTCGGTGAGCACTGCCGAGAGCGAACCGTGGAGCACCGAAGTGTTGCCCGCGGTCAGCGAGGCCCCGTGCTTGTCGGTGTCCAGCCCGTGGCCGGCCGCCTCGACCCCGATCAGTTCCACCTTCTCGTCCGGGACGAAAGCGGTAAAGGTTCCGATCGCGTTGGAGCCGCCACCGACACAGGCGATGACCCGTCCGGGCAATGAGCCTTCCGCCTGAAGGGCCTGGTCGCGGGCCTCGTCGCCGATCGTCCTCTGAAGGTCCCGGACCAGTTCCGGGAACGGAGCCGGCCCGACCGCGGAACCGATGATGTAGTGCGTGTTCGCGACATTGGTCACCCAGTCGCGGATCGCCGCGCTGACCGCTTCCTTGAGGGTCCGCGCGCCCGCCTCGACCGGCACCACTTCGGCTCCCAGAAGCTTCATCCGCTCGACGTTCGGCTTCTGGCGCCGGATGTCCTCGCTGCCCATATAGACGATGCATTCGAGATCGAGCAGGGCACAGGCGGTGGCGCTGGCAACCCCGTGCTGGCCGGCCCCGGTCTCGGCGATGATCCGCGGCTTGCCCATCCGCTTCGCCAGCAGCGCCTGGCCGATCGCATTGTTGATCTTGTGGGCGCCGGTGTGGTTCAGGTCCTCCCGCTTCAGGTACACCTTCCGTCCGGCTTCCTCGCTCAGACGGCTCGCAAGGTAAAGCGGCGAGGGTCGGCCCACATAGTCGCGAAGAAGAACGTCGAGTTCCTCGGTGAAGGCCGGGTCCTGGCGCGCCTCGGCCCAGGCGGCAGTGAGTTCGTCCAGCGCGGGGATAAGCGTCTCGGGCACGTAACGCCCGCCGTATGGACCGAAACGGCCCGGCAGCTCGCCGGCGGTCGATTCGGCGATGCTGTCGCTCATGCGCCGGCCACCGGGGTGTAGCGGGCCGCCTGGAAGAAACTGGCCAGCTTGCCGTGATCCTTGATTCCGGGCTCCTTCTCGACTCCGGAGGCTACGTCGACTGCGTCGGGCCGCACCACCCGGATTGCCTCGGTGACGTTGTCCGGGTTGAGTCCTCCGGCGAGGATGAACGGGATCGTCGAGTGGTAATTCGCGAGCAGTTCCCAGTCGAAGGTCTCGCCGGTTCCGCCGTAAGAGCCGCGGCGGCCGGTGTCGAACATGTGGAAGTCGGTGAACCGGTAGGCGGCGCTGGCTTTCACGTCTGCCTGGCTCGCCACGTGGAAGGCCTTGATCACCTTCAGGCCGGTCCGGCGGTTCACCTCGCTGCAGAAGTTGGCGCCTTCGTTTCCGCTCAGCTGGATCATCGTGAGCTGTGCGTTCTCGGCTGCCTGAACCACCCTTTCGATGGTCGGATTCACGAAAACTCCCACCACCTCGCAGCGGCGACGGAACTCCTCGCCGATCCCGGCCGCGACCGAAGCCTTGACGAATCGGGGACTTTCCTTGTGATGGATCAGCCCGATCGCCCAGGCGCCGTGCTCCACGGCGGCTTCGGCATCGTCTCTATTAGTGATTCCGCAGACCTTTACCTTCACCAGTCAAGGGTATGACAACACGACGACGGGCCGCCATCCAGACGGCCCGCCGACAGGAGAGGGACTGCTTTGGGGGGTTACTGACCGAAGCCCGGCGGCAGTTGCTGCTGACCCTGGCTGGAGCTGCTCGAGCCGGAGCTGCTGTCATCGGGGCGGGTGCCGAGGGTGACGGTCACGGTGCTGGTGTCGCCGTCACGTTCGACCTCGAGTTCCATCTTGTCGCCGACCTTGGCGTCGTTGACGGCCGCGATCAGGTCTTCCATCGAGGTGAGTTCCTTGCCGTTGACCTTGGTGATCACGTCGCCGCCCGTCATTACCCGCTGGCCCTGAACCGTGACCGCGGTGTCACCGGCCTTGATTCCGGCCTTGGCTGCCGGTCCGTCCTTCGGGGCTTCCTGGACCAGGACGCCCTGGTCGGTGCCGAGGTTGAGTGCTTCCGCCAGCTGCGAGTCGATCGACGCGCCGCTGATTCCGAGGTAGGCGTGTTCGACCGTACCGTCGTCCAGCAGCTGGTTGACCACGTCCTTGACGGTGTTGCTCGGGATGGCGAAGCCGATGCCGACGTTGCCGCTGGTGCTCGATCCGGACCCGGTCGCAATCTGCGAGTTGACTCCGATCACGTTGCCGTCGGCGTCGATCAGCGGGCCGCCGGAGTTGCCGGGGTTGATCGCAGCGTCGGTCTGGATCACATTCGAGATCGCGTACTGGTTGAGGCTGGCGATCTCGCGCTGCAGGGCGGAGACGATTCCGGTGGTGACGGTCCGGTCGAGCCCGAACGGGTTGCCGATCGCGACCACCGGGTCCCCGACCTTGACGTTGGCGGAATCGCCGAGCTTGAGCGGCTTCATCTCGTCCTGCGGGGCATCGACCTTGAGCAGGGCCAGGTCGGTCGAGGGGTCGGTGCCGACGACGGTCGCGTCGTAGACCGCGTCCGAGTCACCGAGGGTGACCGTGATCTTCTTGGCTCCTTCGATCACGTGGTTGTTGGTGACCATGTGACCGTCGGTGTCGATCAGGAAACCGGAGCCGGTCGCGGTGCTGGTGCCCTGCTGCTGGCCGAAGGGGTCGAATGCGCTGCTCGACTCGGTGGTGATGCCGGAGGCGGTGATGAAACCGACGCCGTCGCTGTCACGGTTGTAGATCTGGTTGACGAGGTTCTGGTCGTCCTGGTTCGATGACGCATTCGTGGTGGTCGCGGTCATCGACTGGACCGTCGTCTCGGTCGTGCCGATCCAGCCGGCGGCGATCGCTATGTAGCCGGCCACTGCAACGACGAGGCCACCCATCAGGGCGGCCAGGAACACGGAGCGCACCGAGCGCTTGGGGGGAGCAGAAGTCTCGTTCATGACGGGGAAATAAAGACCACCGTCATTGGCCATTCCTAAGCCGAAATCTAAGGTTTTCTAAACCTGAGAATCGGCTGAGAATCCCGTTGCCCGGTGGCGGGGCCGTGGAGCCGGTCGTTACGCCGCGGGGCCGGGCAGCCAGTCGAAAAGGCGGCCTGCCTTCGGCGTTCCTGCAGCGCCCGGTGGTGTACCTCCGAAACCGTCGCGCTTCGCGCTCCCCATCCAGAGGTTTCGGAAGCACACCACCGAACCCTGCGCAATTCCCCGGAGACATCGACCCGACCCCACGGCCATCCGACCCGGTTCAGACGTGGACCCGGAGGTTCGGCCGGTCCGGTGCCGTCCGGGCCTAGGGCAGGAAGTGTTCGGTGGTGTTGTCGGACATTCCGGCGAGGGTCCTGACCATTTCCTCGGGGTTGTCCGAGCGCATGAGGGATTCGCCGATCAGGGCTGCGTCCACTCCGACCCTTTCGAGTTCGATCAGTTCCTCGCGGTTGGAGATGCCGGATTCCGAGACCACGGTGGTTCCGGTCGGGACGTCGGTGATCAGTTCATAGGTGGTCTGGATGTCGACCACGCCGGTGTCGAGGTTGCGGTTGTTTATCCCGATGACTTCGGCTCCCGACTCGACCGCACGGTCGAGTTCTTCCTCGTCATGGATTTCGACCAGGCAATCGAGGTCGAGCTCGGTCGCCTTCAGCTGGAAATCGCGCAGGCGGTCATCGTCGAGCACGGCGGCGATCAGGAGGACCGCATCGGCGCCACCCACCGCTGCTTCATAGAGCTGATACTCGTCGACCACGAAGTCCTTGCGGAGGATCGGCAACCCACATACGGCCCGCGCCGCCCCGAGGTCCTCGAGGCGACCGTCGAAATGGGTCTCGTCGGTGAGCACCGAGAGGGCGGCTGCTCCCCCGGCCTCATAGGCCTTGACCTGTTCCGGCAGTTCGACCCCGGGGGCAATCTCCCCGGCGCTTGGTGACTTGCGCTTGTACTCGCAGATCAGGGACATTCCCGGCCGGGTCAGGGCCTCCTGGAACGGACGATCATGGTCACGCTGGCCCAGCCTGGCCTGAAGGTCGGCCAGAGGCACCTGCTGGCTGCGAACCTTGACGCCCTGGCTCGCGGCCGAAATCAGTTGCTCGAGTATTCCCACGGTCTGATCAGACCTTACTAAGCCTGTCCCGTGAAACTGACCAGCCGCGCAAGAACGGCCGCAGCCGCCCCGGAGTCGATTGCTTCCCGGGCTGCCTCCACCCCGGCCCCGAAATCGGAGGCTTTGCCACCCGCGAGAATCGCCGCGGCCGCGTTCAGCACCACGATGTCCCGGCGCGGCCCCTTCTCCCCTTCCAGAACCGCCCGGGTCGCGGCGGCGTTCTCCTCGGGGGTCCCGCCCGCCACATCACCCAGTTCGGCCCGCTCGAGGTCGAAATCGGCAGGCGAGACGAACTCCTCGCTGGTTCCGCCGTCGGATACCTCGATGATCCGGGTCGGACCGGTGATCGAGATCTCGTCGACACCGTCGTCCCCGGAGACGACCAGGGCACGTTCGGTGCCGAGCCCGACCAGCGCCTCCGCGATCGACTCCTGATAGCGGCGGTCGGAAACTCCCAGCAACTGGCGCTTCGCTCCCGCCGGATTGGTCAGCGGCCCGAGGAAGTTGAAGATGGTGCGCACGGCCAGAGCCTTCCGGACCGGCACGACATGAGCCATCGCCTTGTGGTGTTTGGGGGCGAACATGAATCCGAAGCCGGTCTCCTCGATCGAAGCGGCAACCTGGTCCGGGCCGATCTCGATGTTCACGCCGAGCGCTTCAAGGAGGTCGGCCGAACCGCTCAGGCTGGTGCTGGAGCGGTTGCCGTGCTTGGCGACCTTGCAGCCGGCGCCGGCGGCGACCAGGGCGGCGGTGGTCGAAACATTGAAGGTCGAGGGGCCACCGCCCGTGCCGGCGGTGTCGACCAGGTCCCCCGAAACCTCGACCGGTTCGGCCAGGGAGCGCATGGTCCGGGCCAGGCCGATCAGCTCCGGCACGGTCTCCCCCTTTGTGCGGAGGGCGATCAGGAACGCCCCGGTCTGGACTTCGTCGGAGCGGCCTTCCATGATCTCGGTCAGCACCGCGGACGCGTGATCGGTCGTGAGGTGCTGTCCGGAGGCAGCCGCGTCAATCGCCCGGGTCAGGATTTCGTTAGGCACTGGCACTCCCTTCCGCGCCGGCGGGGATTCTTGCCGCGGCCGCTTCGATTGAAAGTTCGACTCCGATGAAGGTGGCGATCATCTTCTTGCCGTAAGGGGTCAGCACCGACTCGGGATGGAACTGGACGCCTTCCGCCGGCAGTTCGCGATGGCGGACCCCCATGACGATTTCGCCATAGGTCGAGGTGACCTCGAGGCAGTCAGGCACCTCACCGGCGATCAGCGAGTGGTAGCGGCCGACCGTCAGCGGGTTCGGCAGGCCGTCGTAGATGCTCTTGCCGTCGTGTTCGATCTCGGCGCTCTTGCCGTGGATCGGCTCGCCCTGGACGACGGTGCCCCCGAAGGTCTGCACCATGGCCTGATGCCCGAGACAAACTCCGAGCACCGGGATCCCGGCCTCGGCGAAGGCGGGAATCACCTCCAGCGAGATGCCGGCGTCGTCCGGCGTGCAAGGTCCGGGCGAGACGACCAGCCGGTCGTGGCCTTCCGCCAGCAGTCCATCGACGGTCCGGACGTCGTTCCTGACCGTCTCCACCTCTGCGCCGAGTTCGCCCAGGTACTGGACCAGGTTGTAGGTGAAGGAGTCGTAGTTGTCGATTACGAGGACACGCATCAGGCCCAGTCCGGGTTCTCGCAGGCGATCTCAACCGCACGGAACATCGCCTTCGCCTTGTTGACCGATTCCTCGTATTCGTATTCCGGCTTTGCGTCGGCGACGGTTCCGCCCCCGGCCTGGATGTGGACCTGACCGTCCTTGATGAGAGCGGTGCGGATGTGGATCGCCGTGTCCAGGTCGCCGTTCCAGGAGAGGTAGCCGACCGCGCCGCCGTAGGAGCAGCGCTTCACCTTTTCCATCTCGTCGATGATCTGCATCGCCCTCACCTTGGGAGCCCCGGAAAGAGTGCCGGCAGGCAGGGCCGAGCGGAGCACGTCGAGAGCCCCGCGCCCCTCCGGGAGCCTGCCCGAGACCCGGCTGACGATGTGCATCACGTGGGAGTAGGTCTCGACCACCATCAGCTCTTCGACTTCGACCGTGCCGTACTCGGCTTCGCGGCCGATGTCATTGCGGGCCAGGTCGACCAGCATCACGTGCTCGGATCGTTCCTTCGGGTCGGAGATCATCTTCTCGGCGAGGCGGCGGTCCTCTTCCTCGGTCGCTCCGCGCGGCGAAGTCCCGGCGATCGGCCGGATCTCGACCCGGTCACCGTTCACCTTCAGCAGCGGCTCCGGGGAGGCGCCGGCGATCTGGAAGTCGCCGAATTCGAAGAAGTACATGTACGGCGACGGGTTGATCGACCTCAGTCCCCGGTAGATCGAAAGAGCCTCCGCCTTCTGCTCGGCGCTGAAACGCTGCGAAGGCACTACCTGGAAGGCATCGCCGGCGTGGATGTATTCGACGATGCGGGCGACCATCCGCTCGAATTCCTCGCGGGTCACGTTGGAGTTGAACTCCGGGGCCTGGACCGCGCCGGTGTCGCTGGCCACGGGGACGGGCCCGCGCAGGCTTTCGCGCACCGACTCGATCCTCCCGGCCGCGAGCTCCCAGGCCTCGTCAAACGAGTCATGCTCGTCGGCCCAGGCGCAGCTGATGATGGTCAGCTCGTTGTGGAGGTGGTCGAAGGCGAGCAGGACGTCGGTGATCATCAGCGCGAGGTCAGGCAGCCCGAGGGGATCCGGGTTGGGTTCGCCCAGGGGCTCGATCGCCCGGACGAGGTCGTACCCGAAAAGCCCTACGGCACCACCGGCGAACGGCGGCAGCCCCTGGGTTTCGGCGACCCGGTAGCGGGAGAGGTATTCCTTGACCCCGTCATAGGGGTCGGGGGCGCTGATCGTCTCCAGCGGCTCGCCCTCACCCGACATCGCCTCGCCGGCGTATTCGCGGAGTTCACCATCGGCCCAGCGGATCACCCGGTGGGGGCTGACGCCGACGAAGGAATAGCGGCCGACCTGGCCGCGCTCGGCCGACTCGAGCAGGAAGCAGGGCCCTTCCTGGCGCAGCTTCAGCAGGGCGGACACCGGCGTCTCGACGTCATCGGTGTAGCGCAGCGCGACCGGCACCACGTTCGATTCCGGGACCATCGCCCGGGCCGACTCGAGGTCCGGAGTGAGCCGTGCTGCGAGTTCAGGCCCGACGGCCATTCAGGACCTCCCCCACCTCATCCAGAGTGATCCCCCTCGACCGGATCAGGGCGACCAGGTGAAAGAGCACGTCGGCGGCCTCGTTGGCGACCCGATCGTCGGTTTCCTCACGAACCGCGCGGCTCACTTCTTCGGCCTCCTCCATCACCTTCTCGCCGGCAAAGTCCGGGTCTTCCAGCAGCTTCACGACATAGCTGTCTTCAGGTTTTTCGGCCAGGCGCGAGTCGATCGTGCGGGCGAGCTCCGCAAGGGCCTCGCCGGTCACCGGTTCCGGTGTATTCCCCGTCTCGAGGTCACGAAAGAAGCAGGTGCGCTCGCCGGTGTGGCAGGCCGGGCCGGCGGGCTCGACCAGGGCCACGAGTGCGTCTCCGTCGCAGTCGACCCTTAGTTGCCGGACCTTCTGGACGTTGCCCGACTCCTCGCCCTTCTGCCAGATCTCCTGCCGCGACCGGCTGAAATACGTGACCAGACCGGTCTCCCGGGTCATCTGAAGGGACTCCTCGTTCATGTAGGCAAGGGTCAGCACCTCGCCCGTATCCGCATCCTGGGCGATGCACGGAACGAGTCCGTCCCGATCGAACTTCACCTCGATTGCCGTCACTTCAGCCCCCGTTCCCGGCCGAATCCGGGTTGGTGGTGATTTCGCTCTGGCTGAGAGGCACGTACCACTGGCCGTCCTCGCGCACGAACTTTGCCTCGTTGCCGCTGCTGCCGGCGAAGGTGACGGTGGCGATGTCGCCGTTCACTTCGATGCTCTCGACCTTCAGGACCGGCTGTTTGCCGGCCGCCTGGAGGATCGGCTTCGTCTCACTCACGCAGCGATCTATGTCGTGAAAGGTCTCGTCGACCGCGCTGGGCTGCATGATCAGGCAGAACTCGGAGGCATCCTTGTCCCGGGTCGCCTGGTTCAGCTTGGAGACCAGATCGGTGATCGCCTGGTTGTCTTCTTCCGAAGTCGAATCATCCGAGCCGCCGCAGCCCGCCGCAACGAGCGCGGTGCAAGTCAGGGTCGTCGCCATCAGGGCGCATATTGCGGCTTTTCGCAGCATGCGCCCAATCCTACGGAAGCAGGGGGAAACTCCGACAAGACGCCACAAGGTCTCCCCGAGCCAACCTCCCGAGCTCTTGCACAGGGTCCGGTGGTGTACCTCCGAAACCGTCGCGCTTCGCGCTCCCCATCCAGAGGTTCCGGAATCACACCACCGAACCCTGCTTGACGTCTCGGGGAACTGATCTACGAGACTTGAAGCCCGATTCGGGGGTACGGTTTCGGGACCTCTGGATGGGGAGCGCAGCGACGGTCCCGGGGCCGTACCCCCGGAGCGGGCGCCAGCGTGACGGATCAGTCGATCGCGGCTACCCGAAGGTCGGCGAGATGCGCCAGAACCGAGCTTCGGCGGGTGGTTCGTCTCGGAGACCCTAGGCGCGGCTGGCAAGGAGACAGGCCGGAAATGGCGGCGATAGTACGCGGGTACATGAGCTGCCGTTTCCGGCCGCCGACGAAGCCAGGCGTGCATAGGGGCCCGAGACGGGCTGCCCGGGCTAGTCGATGCCGAGGCGGTCGAGCATGTCTTGGTCGCGGCGCCATTTGCGCTTCACCTTGACCTGAAGGTCGAGGTGGACCTTTCCTCCCAATTCGTTTTCGATGTCCTTGCGGGCGCCGGTTCCGATCTCGCCGACCTTGAAGCCCTTCTTGCCGATCAGGATCTTCTTCTGCGAGTCGGATTCGACCCAGATTTCGGCGTCGACCAGCCACAGCCCATCCTCGCGCTGGTCGATCCGAGTGACCCGGACCTCGACCGAATGGGGGATTTCGTCGCGGGTCCGGATCAGGGCCTGACCGCGGATCAGTTCGGCCAGCAGCAGTTCTCGCGGCTGGTCGGAACGGTCCTCCGGCGGATACAGGTAAGGGCCCGCTGGAACGATCGAAGCCAGGTGCGCCGCAAGCTCCGGCACCCCCTCTCCGGTCAGGGCACTTACCGGGAAGACCTCGTCCACGCCGGCGAGTTCGGAGGCCGCGACCAGCACCGGCACGATGTTCCGTCCGAGACGGTCGGCTTTGTTGACCGCGCAGATGATCGGCAGGGATCCCTCACCCTGCCTGGCCTTGAGCAGCGTCTCGGCGATGAACCGGTCCCCGGGGCCGACACCTTCCTCGCCGTTTATGACCAGCAGAGCCACATCGGCGCCGGCCAGTTCCCCTTCCACGGTCTTCTGCATCCTGCTGGTCAGCTCGTCACGGGGCCTCTGGACTCCGGGCAGGTCGACGAGGACCAGCTGGGTGCCGGCTTCCGGGTCGGTGGCGACGCCGCGAATCGCCCTGCGCGTGGTCTGTGGCCTGACCGACGAGATCGCCACCTTGGTGCCAACGATCGCATTGACCAGGGTCGACTTGCCGACGTTCGGACGACC
>JAGQUR010000148.1 GCA_020438395.1 Solirubrobacterales bacterium
ACCCGAACGTGGACTTCTACTCGGGGATCATTTACGAGGCGCTGCAGATCCCGCCCGGAATGTTCACCGTGATCTTCGCGATCGCCCGCACCGCCGGCTGGATATCCCAGTGGCTGGAGATGACCGAGGACCCGGACAAGAAGATCGCCCGGCCCCGTCAGATCTACACCGGCGCCCGCGAGGCGGACTACGTGCCGATCGGCGAGCGCACCGGCGAGGACCGGATCTCCGGTCCCGCCACCAGGCCTTCCTGAACCTCGGGTGCCGTGGCCAACTGGAAGCTGACCATCCGCCACGGCTCCGATGTGAGCCGCCAGAGCTTCGATGACCTCGATGACGCCCTGGGCGCGGCCCGCAAGGCGGCCGACGAGGTGATGGACGAGGGACCACTCGATTCGGTCAGCGCGATTCGTGACTACGAGCCCGCCCAGATCGTCAATGCCCGCATCGAGATCAGCGGGAAGGGGTTCTTTTCTCCGCCGACCGCGGGGATCGACATCCAGGGCGATCTCTCGGTCATTCCCTTCGCCGGCGGGGTGAAAAGGCAGACGCTCGAAGGCTCGACCATCCCGCAGGCGATGAAATCCCTCAAAATGTTCCTCAGCTCATGAGCGACCAGCAGAACCCAGCCACCAGTTCATCGAATGAGAAGGTCCCCAAAGGCTCCTATGCCGCCGGGCGGCGTGTCTCGCTGCCGGAGGGTGCCGAGCAGCCGATCGTGGTCTTCATCAACGGGGTGGCCCAGTCCGAAGGCGAGGACTACGTGCTGCGAGGGGAAGAGATCCTCTTCACGAGGGAGATCATCAAGGAAGAGAAGTCCGGGAAGAAGAAGCTGGTCATGCTGCTCGGTGTGGTCGGCTTCTACAACAAGGACGAGACGATCGACGTCCAGTTCCAGAAGGACGGCAAGACCGAACTTGCCGGCGACCTCCCGGTCTCGAAGTAACCCTGCAAGAGAAAGAGCCCCGGTCTCGCGACCGAGGCTCCAGTTCCCTGGCAGAAGGTCGCTTTCCTAGCGGCGCCTGACCTTCACTACCTTTCTGGTCCCTCCAGATATGCGGAGCATGGCCTTGCGGGCCTTGCCCTTCTTCAAAATGGTGCGTCCGGCCCGGGTCGGTACGAGCTTGACCTTCTTCGTCCCGGCCTTGCCGATGAAGTACCGCTTCTTCGCGAGCACGGTTCCCTTGCCGAACTTCTTGCCCTTGACCTTCACCTTCTTCATGGTCGAGAGCTTCGCCGTTCCGCCACAGGCACCCGAGCACTTGAGGGTGAAGGTGACCCCCGAAGCCGAGTAGCTGACACCCTTGCCGACGATCGTCTTCGCGACCGGATTGTTCGGGGTCGGCTTGGTCGGCTCGGTCGGGTCGACCGGCTCGTAGTTGTCGGTGTCCTCGGCAACCACGGTCGCGGTCGAGTGGTTGTTGGTGGTCACCTCTTCGAGCGAGCTGGTCGAGATGTAGGCGGTGTTCTGCAGCACCTTCGGCGGCACGTGCTCACCGGCGGTCCTGAGACCGAGGCAGAGCAGCGAGAGCCTGGCGTTCAGAGCATGGTCGGTCGGGTTGTAGATCTTGAAGGCACGGGTCACCGGCCGCGGATCGTTGCCCAGCGAGACCAGGCCGTCATCGAGGTCCATGTCGGCGACGATGCCCTTGTAGCCGTCAGCGCAGGTCAGCTGCGCCTCGTTGACCTCACCCGGCTGGATGGTGAACTCCTTGACGATGTGCTGGAAGGCGAGGTCGTGGGTGTGACCGTCGACGACGCTGACCTGGCGGGTCATGCAGCGGATCGAGAAGGTGGCCTGACCGTCCTGGCTCGAGTCGAGCACGAACTTCCAGCCGTTGCCCTCCGGCTCGCTGTAGACGAGGTTCGCGGGAACGTCCGACTCGAAGCCGGGCTGGATCGCGATCTGGCCGGGACCGCACAGGAGCGTCGCCTCGTTCTTGCCGGCCGGAGTGAAGTTGTTCACCGTGATCGGCGCCGACACGATCAGATCATGCTGGTGGGTACCGTCGGCGACCGTCTTCTTCTGGATGCAGACCGCGAAGATCTTCGCCTGGGCGCGACCAGTCGCGGAGTTGTGGACGGTGCCCTGCCACGCTTCAAGCGAGCTGGCCCTCGACTCGAGGACCTCTGGCGCGGTCCAGTCACCGGTTCCCTGATCGACATGATCAATACGCACCGAACCGTCGGAGGCGAAGTAGCCGGACGGGCAGACAGCCTGGACCGTCTTCGTCTCGCCCGGGTTCAGGTCGATCTGGGTTTCCACCTTCTGGACGTCCAGCAGGTGATCGGCTGAAGGATCGGCGTCTCCCCAGGCATCGACGGTCGCCTTGACCTCATAGGTCTTGACTTCACCCGGCATCAGATCGCCGATCTGGCAGGTCACCGTGCCGGCTGCCTCGACGCAGGGTGAACCGGCGCTGACGAAGGTCAGTCCGACCGGGACCGGATCCGTGATCACCACATCGTGAGCGACCGCGTTGCCGACGTTCTCCGCCTTCAGCGTGTAGGTCACGACATCACCCGGGCGGGCATTGGTCGGTGCCGCAGTCTTGGTGATCTTCAGGTCCGGGATGCCGACCACGAAGGTGTCCGCATCATCGGTGTTGTCGGACGGGGTGGGCTCCCACTCGTGACCGGTTACGGTCGCGACGTTGTGGACGGTCGTCCCGCCCGCCGCGTAGGTCGCCTTGACCCGGATCGTCAGGGTCTTCGAGGCGCCCGGCGCCAGAGTGCCGATCGGGCAGGTCATGACCGCGTTGCAGTCGGCCGAGGACACGAACTGGAGATGTGCCGGGAGCGGGTCGCTCACCACGACCTGGGTCGCGGTGTCGGGCCCCTTGTTGGTCACCTTCAGGGTGTAGTCGAATTCGTCGAGCACGTTGACCTGGGCCGGCGCCGACTTCTCGATCTTCAGGTCGGCGATCGGGAAGTGCAGGGTGGCCCTGGCATCGTCCTCGTCCTCGTAGGGACCGCTGTTGTTGCCGCCAGCGCCGCTCGCGTCCTTGGTGGTCGCTTCCGAGTCGTTTGTCTGGACCGGCGGGTTTGCGCGGGCGGGCAGCTGCGGCGTGGCCGTGAAGGTGATCACGACGCTGGCGCCGGGCTGAATCACCTGGCCGTTGAAGTTCCAGACCAGGATGTCACCCGCGGGGTCGGAAGTGACCGAGGGGTCGCCGCCGGTGGCGCCGGTGATGCTGGTCGATCCCGGGTCATAGGTCCAGGCCGGGGGCAGGACATCTCGGACCACGGTGTCGAACGCCTTCGCGGTACTCGCACCGTTGGTCACCACGATCCGCCAGCCGAAGGGCTGCTCGACGTTGGCGTCGGCGATGTCGGGGAAACCGGGAGCCGTAGTGGTCTTGTTGACCGTGAGCTCCGGGAACTCGAAGTTGACCCGGACCGTGTCCTGGTTCGAGTCGTAGTGGCGGTAGGTCCACGGGTTCGTCCGTTCGGCGGCGGGGATGCCCCAGTAGTCGGAGTCGGCCGTGTTGATCGCCGAGGAGTTGTTGTCCAGTTGCGCCGAGGAAACGGCGTTGGCGGTGTAGGTCAGGGTGACGCTGCCACCGACTGCGATCGGACCCGGGATGACCCACTGCATCGCACGGTCACCGGCGCTCCACATCTTGGTGTTGTAGGCAGCGCCCTGGTCGAGCACGATGTTGGTGAGCTCGACGTCGGGCATGTCGTCGACCACGACGTCATAGGCAGGGCTGGTGCCGTTGTTGGTGACCACGATGCGGTAGGTCAGACCGTCGCCGGGCTGGCTCTGAACCGGGCCGTCGACGAAGCCGCCACCACCGACCTTGACCTTCTTGTCGAGCACGACGTGAGGCTCACGGACCGGGGTCGTGGTCTTGGCGTCGGGCGAGACGTGATCGAAGCTGCTCGAGGGTCGGAAGGTGTTCGGGTCGAAGGTGAACTTGTTCGACGTGTTCGACATCGAGTTCACCTTGTTGACGATGTTCTGACCGGCCAGAACCGGAGCTCCCCCGTTGCGGTGGGTGTCACGGACATGTGCCTTGTAGGTGAACTCGATCACCCGGTCGGCGGTGCCCGGATCGAGGTGACCCATGTCCCAGCCGATGGTCGTGGATGAGGCGGTCACCACCGGGTTGTAGGTCTGGACGGTGGGGGCCGGACTCGATCCCGAGCAGCCGCTGACGCAGCTCCAGCCCGTGTATCCGTCGAAGTCGATCGAGTCGGGGAGCACGTCCGTAGCGGTCAGGTTGAAGAACTCGAGGCTCTTCGGGATCGTGACCGTGGCCTTGTAGGTCATCGGGGTGCCGATCGTGACCCATGAAGGATCGACCGACTTGGTCACCGAGCTCCCGCCAAGGCGCACCGTGCTGCTCGAGTTGGCGGAGTAGCCGGTGTTGGTCGGGCTCGAAGCGGTCCGTTCGTTCGGGTTCGATCCGTCGATCGAAGTCGTCTTCGCGTTGGCGGTGTTGGTGAAGATGCTGCCTGCGACAGCCGGGGAATCGATCTTCGCCTGGTAGGTCCAGGTCACGTTGGAACCGGGATTGATGTTGATCGCGGGGGACGCCGCTGAGGTGATGGTCCGCGTCGCCGCATCCCAGGTGGCGCCACCCGTGCCGGGGACCACGGCTCCGTCGGCCAGTGCGTTGCCGCCGCCGTCGATCAGGGTGACCCCGGCCGGGACCACGTCCTTGATCACGGTGTCGTGAGCGATGCTGACGTTCGACGCACCCGAGTTTGATGTGACGAGCGTGTAGGAGACGACGTCATCGGGCTTCGCGTTCGAGGTCTTGTTGTTGGACTTGCTCTGCGAGATCAGCGGCTCGACGATCGTGGTCGAAACCTGGTTCGAGTTGCGGCTGCGAGCGGATCCGTCGGTCCAGCTGATCGTCGCCTGGTTGGTCCGGTTCTGGCTGCGGACATTGGCGGAAACGTCGGCGACCCTGGTCTGGAACGAGATGACGACCGTGTGGTCGGATCCCGCCGGGACCACGTAGTTGTCGGGAATGTTGACGGTGATCGTCTGACCGGCCGTGTTGATGCTCCAGCCGGCAGGCAGCGGCGACCCGTTCAGGGTGGCTGTGGCCGGCCCGGTCAGCGGCTGGGTGGTCGCGGAGTTCGGCGTGTCGGTGATCTTCGCGTTGGTGCCGAAGGTTGTTCCGTTCGGCAGGGTCGCGGTGACCGTGTAGTTGATCAGCTCGCCGATCGTCGCCTGGCTGGCGGCGTTGTTGCCGGTTTCGGTGATCGACGTGGTGCGGGCCTTGACCATGCCGACGTTCGGGGTCTTGACGTTGCTGGTGTCATCCACCCGGGGGACGTTCGGCGTGCGCGGGTTGTCCGGATCGATGTTGTTCTGGGGGGTGTAGATGTAGCGCCCGCCGGTGTTGGTGTCCGACTCGTACTGGCGGACGCCGGCCGTGTTCACGTAGGTGTTCTCCGGGCCGAAGGTGCCGGGAATGGCGACCTTGTAGGTCAGCGCCTTGGTCGCGCCGTCGTCGATCGCGGAAATTGTCCACTTGATCCGGTCGACGCCGCTGCCGCCGTCGACGCAGGTGCCGGAGTCGGAAATGGCGGAAACCATGCTGCAGTCGTAGGCGGCCGGCAGCCGGTCCCATACCTGGACGTCCTTGGTGTCACCGGTCGCCTTCACGTCGACCTCGTAGGTGACGACATTGCCGCCGCGGACCGTGAGCCCGTCGACCGGCGGGTTGTGCACCGTGCCCGAATCGATCTGGCGCACGCCCTTGGTCAGCTGCAGGGTCGGCGAAACCGTCTTGAAATCGACCTGGTCACGAAGCGGGAAGGCGGTACCCGGTGTGTTGGCGTACGCGAACTTCGCGAGGTTGCCTTCGATGTCGACCGGGCTGAGGATCCCGGTCGGTTCGATGGTCGTCTTGAGCACCACCTGGAAGGTCTGCATGCCCTTGGGCACGTAGCTGCCGTTGATGTCCCAGAACAGGACGCCGCTGGCGCTGTCCGTGGTGTCGATCGCGTTGACCGTGGTGTTTGCGGGCGTGTCGGCGTAGCTGCCGGGCACATACGCGGCGTTGCGCGGCAGGAAGTCGGTCACCCGCAGCTGCTGCGTGTCGACCTTGGCCGGGAAATTCAGAGTCACGCGCCAGCAGATCGTGTCACCCGGATGGTAGGTCGGGATCGTCTTGACGTAGGTCGCCGACTGGCAGTCGGTTCCGCTCTCGGCGACTTCCTTGGAAAGCACGACGCCCGGTGCCGACTGGCCGGCTGCCGAGGCGTCCACTACCGGTTCGGGCTCCTGGCCGTCATTCCAGATCCGGGGGCCGGGGGTGTCGCAGTCGGGAGTGCCGGGAGCGATACAGCGCGAGAACGCGTCGCCGGTCAGATCGACCTTGTTCGAGATCGAGTCACGGGCCAGCAGCGGGGTGGTCGGAAGGAAATTCTGCTGGTAGTGGCTGCGGGTCCGGGTCGGGAAGGTGATGACGAACTCGTCGCTCACGTTCGTGTGGCCGAGCTTGGCCATGACGGTCTTGTCCCAGACGATCGTGAAGGTGCCGTCGGCGTTCTCGTTGACGCTCTTGTACGGAACGCTCGGGTTGTCGCCGGTCGGGGCGCACTCGGAGTCGCTGCCGTCGTTTCCGGTCGTGTAGTTGACCGGCCCGAGCGGGCAAAGACCGGAGGGAAGGGTGTCCGTGACGACGATGTCATCGCTGTAGCGGTACTCGCCGGTCCGGAACCGGAGCTCCCACTGGGTGATGTCGCCCTCGCCGAGCTGGGGAGAGGAAAGATTCGACTTGTAGACGACGAGGTCCTCGGCTGTGCGCTCGAGGGTGGTCTCATCTGACACGTTGAAGGGAACGGTGTTGCTCTGGTACTCACCGGAGGCGACCGCGTAGTTGACGATCTTCTGCTCGTCCTGGATTTCCTTCGGTGGGGCAACCGCATTGTTGTCCAGGTTGGCACCCTGGGCGCCGGAGGCAGTCGACGGGGTGGCGCCACTCCAGGTCAGCGTGTTCTCGGTCAGCGGTACCGCAGCGCGGTAGCGGTAGGTGATCTCCTGTCCGGGAGCGAGGTCGCCGGTGTCCCACTGGACGTGCGTGTAAACGGCGAGCGGCATCGGTCCGGCACCGTCGGGGTCGGCCATCACGGTTTCCACCAGTGATGGCTTGTGGCAATCGGGCACGGGCTGGACCACGATCGGGCCGGAACCCGGGTATTCGTCCGGTGAGCCCGGATTGGTCGGCGCGTTGGTGGTGTTGTCCGGGTCGCCCTCGCAGCCGAGGAACTCGAGATCAGCGGGCAGCCAGTCGTTCAGCTTGGTGCCGTTGGTCGGGTTTACGTAGTTGTTCTGGACCTTCAGCGTGTAGATCGTCTGGTGGTTGTGGACACCGCGCAGGATCTCGCCTTCCCGGCTGGGTTCCGACTTGGAGATCTTGATCGCGTTGACGGTCGAAGTGGTGTTCTTCGCTGCGGTTCCGGTCGAACTCGCGGGTACGGGCTGGCCGGAAGCGTCGAACGACGGCATGATCCGGGGATCCGAATTGATGAAGGCCTCGTACTGGATTCCGTAGGTGGAGCCGACATCGAAGAGAGCCTGGTCGTGATTCACGTCGAAGCTGACCGACTGCGACGAATTCGGAACCAGGTCCGAGATGTTGTTGAAGAGGAGGGTCGTCTGTTCGGTCGCCGGCTGGTTGGCGATGACGGTCGGGACGTACTGGCCGCCGCCGGCGTAGGAGATGCCGGCCGGAAGCACGATCCGGAAGGACAGGTTGTAGCCCTTTGGCTGTCCGTTGGCGAGCGAAGCGGTCGCGCTCACCGTGCCGGTCTGGCCGTAGAGCGGGTTCGAGGCACTGGCCGAGAGCTGGAGGTCGGGGTTACCGGCCGCCTGGGCCGGAGAAACAGCGAAAAGACCCGCGCCAAAGAGGGCGAGCACAGCAAGAATTCGAACAGCGGCGCGTACAGACGGTTTCAATTTTTCTCCTAGACTCTGGGTCACCTGATCGGTACCCGGACAATTTCCAATTGGCCTGGTGCGAACGGTGGGAAAGCCTCGAAGGCCCGGTCATCTGCCGCAAGAATCGAGAATTTGCAGATGACAGGGTTTTTCACGGTGTCCCCGGCTTCCCGCCGGTTCTCGATATGGACCCGAACCCGTCTCCCGTGTTCTTTGGGACTACTGACAATACAAACACGGCAGCCCGTGTCAAGTTTCACCTCACCGTGCAAGAACCGCAAAAAGCGGGGTTCGCTCAGTCGAACGCGTAGAGCACCAGCAGGGCCACTGCCACGAACACTGCGCCGGCGATGATCACGCCGCGGTCCTCGGCCACGATCGCCGCTGTGGAACGGTCATCCGAACGGTCGTAGATCAGGTAGAGGTAGCGGAAGATTCCGTATACGACCGGGGGAATCGTCAGCATCATCTCGGAGCCGGCCAGGGGCGAGTTGACCGTGTAGATCGAGTAGCTGACCACGGTTCCGGTGGTCACCATGGCCACCATCTGGTCCAGAAACGGCAGCGAGTAGTGCTCGAGGACCGGACGGCTGCTGGTTCCCTCGTGAAGTTCCGAGACGGCTTCCTGGCGTCGCTTGGTGAAGCCGAGGAAGCAGGCGAGCATGCCGGTGCAGAGGATCAGCCATTCCGATGCATGCGCCTCGACCGCTTCTGCACCGGCCATCACCCGCAGGATGAACAGGGTGGCGAGGGTCATTACGTCGATGATCACGACCTGCTTCAGGCCAAAGCTGTAGCCGACCTGGATCACCCCGTAACCGGCGACCATACAGCCGACCTTCCAGTTGACCACCCCGAAGGCAACCCCGATGGCTCCGGCGGCAAGCAGCACCGAAAGCACCCAGGCGGTGCTCACCTTTAGTTGCCCGGCCGCGATCGGCCGGAAGCGCTTCTTGGGATGCTGGCGGTCGAGTTCGACGTCGTTGAGGTCGTTGATGAAGTAGCCGGCGCTGGAGATCGCGCAAAAGCAGCAGAACGTGATCAGGGCCTGGCCGATCGCCCAGGTGTCGTTGAGCTGGCCGGAGAAGATCAGGCCGGCAAAGACCAGGACGTTCTTGACCCATTCCTGGGGTCGGGCCGTCTTCAGAGCCGCGCGCAGCGGCCCGCGCTCGGTCAGTGTGTATTGAGGGGAAGCTTCCATCGGGGGCCGGCGAAGGCTACCGGCTCAGGCCCCCGTTCAACCTGTTCATCGCGAAATGCACGCCATAGGCCATGAGATCCCGTTCCGGGAACCGTCGAAAGCCAGGTTTCTGCCGTATACCGGCAGAAATGGGCATCTTGACGAATCCACACCCGACGAGGTCCTTGACATGTCCCCCTCCGATCGGTTATGCATATCTGCATAGTCGGCTCGATCCGGGCCGAAGCTTCCAACTCCAAGGAGAAACCCGATGCCGTTGATGGAACTGACCTACCAGGAAGGGGCAATCACGCCGGAGGCCCGAGACCAGTTGGTCGAGGACCTGACCACCAATCTGCTCAAGGCCGAGGGCGCGCCGAACACCGAATTCTTTCGCAGCGTGACCTGGGTTCTGGTCAACGAGCGACCTGCCCAGCTCACTTACGCCGGTGACAGATCGGGGGCCGGCGTGGTCAAGCTCGACGTCATCACACCCGAGGGCGCGCTCGATGACGACCGCCGCGAACAGATGATCCAGGCCGGGACCGCGACGATCCGCGAATCCTTTGGCATCGCCGACGAAGACGCCCTCAAGGTCTGGGTGCTCTGCCGCGACGTGGTCGACGGCGGCTGGGGCGCCGGTGGCAACGTCATCCACTACAAGGAACTGGTCGAGATCGCCAAGGCCCAGCGCGAAGCTGCCAAGGCCGAAGCTGCCCCGGCAACCGCCTGAACTCGAGGAGAAGCCGGCAATGGCAACCGGCACCCGGGAGGCGATGCTCAGCTCGGCGATCCGGCTCTTTCGTGAGCGCGGAGTCGGCGACACCTCATTCGCGGATGTGCTCGCGGCGAGCGGAGCCCCCCGGGGGTCGGTCTACCACCACTTCCCCGGCGGCAAAAAGCAGCTGGTATCGGAAGCGATCAGGTCGGCCGGCGGATACGTCGCCGCCAATTTCGAAAGAAGCACAGACGGCCCGGCCGAAATGGTCGACCGCTTCGCCCGCTTCTACATAAGGGAGCTCGAGCGCACCGATTACCGCGAGGGTTGCCCCCTGATGGCCGCCGCGGTTGCGGGCGCCAAGGAGGAAGCAGCGGGCCCGGCGGCCAACGCCTTCAGCCAGATCCACGGGGCCCTCACCGACTCCCTCACGAAGTCCGGGGTGAAAGAGCCCCGTGCCAGCTCACTCGCCACCCTGGCGATCTCGGCAATCGAGGGAGCAATAGTCCTCAGCCGGACCGAAAAGTCAACCGAACCCCTCAACCAGACCCGCGAGGAACTGGCCCAGATCTACGCCTCTGTGCTCGCGTAGCCGAGCCGCAACTCCTTGCGGTCCCAGTGTTATGACCGACAACGGTCACGCATGTGGCCGATGTCCGTCCGAAGGAGAAGCGCATGACGCAGCTAACTCGTCCACGAAAAGGTCCCCTGAGGGCCAGAAATCCCATCGGGCCGTCTCTTGCTTTCCTCGGCCTGGTCTTGACGGTTACCGGTTGTCTGACGGGGACCGCTGCGGGATCGGGGTTTGTCTACGACCCGGGTTTTGGAACGGGAGAGCGCGGAGTCGGCAGGATCTTCGAGAAGGGCTTCATCCGGGAAATGATTCCTCGCCGGGATGGAGGCATCACTTTCGTGGGCAAGTCTCGCTCGGATAACCCCGAGACCC
>JAGQUR010000027.1 GCA_020438395.1 Solirubrobacterales bacterium
AGTGTCATTTCTTGAAAAATCCTTGGTTTCGGGTCACGGGCGGACCCGTTCACGGCCGATGGAAGCTAGCACAGACGGCCTTTGTCTTATCTACGTCCTGTTTCATGGCCTCGACCAGATCCTCGACCGAGTCGAACCTTTTCTCGCCACGGAGCCGCTCGACGAAGGCCACCCGGAGCACTTTTCCGTAGAGGTCGATGTCCTCGTCGATGATGTAGGTCTCGATCAGGACGCCCCGGCCTGAGTCGAAAGTGGGCCTCACACCGATGTTGACGGCCGCCGGGAGGCCATTCGCGAAGGCGGCATAGACGCCGTGGCCGGGATGCGCGAAACGGTCGTCAGGAACGATGTTCGCAGTCGGGAAGCCAAGTTCGCGGCCCCTCTGGTCGCCGGTCACGACCTCCCCTTCGACCATGAAGGGAACCCCCAGACAGCGCCTGGCCAGTTGCATGTCACCGGCCGCGACGAGGGCCCGGATGCGGGTCGAGGAGACAGTTTCGCCATCGACTTCCACCAGTGGCTCGACCCGGGTCGTGAACTCGGGCCGTCCTGCGAGCATCTCGGGCGTGCCCTGGGCCTTCTGGCCGAAGCGGAAGTTGTCACCAACCGACACCTCTTCCGCGCCGAGGCGGGCGATCAGGATCTCCTCGATGAACTGCTCGGCGGTGATCTTCGTGAACGACTCGTCGAAGGGGATGACGACCATCTCCTCCACCCCCAGCCCGTCCAGCACGTCCCGCTTGACGTCAAAGGGCATCAGCAGCTTCGGGGCGGCGGCCGGATGAAGTATCTCCAGGGGATGTGGCTCGAAGGTCAGCACGGTGTCCGCTCCCTTGATCACTGCCCGGTGGCCGACATGCACACCGTCGAAGGTTCCGATCGCGATCTTCCTCGGCCTGAATTCCGCTTTTCCAAGCGGAGTCACCTTGATCATGAGGACGGCACCAGGACGACTTCGGGGCGCAGAACGGATTCTTCGAGACGAGCCACGGCAATCAGGTTATCCCCGTGGACCAATGCGAAACTCCCCGGCGACCCCGGCTGAATGCCGGATGGCAGGGAAACCATCCCGGCATCGAGCTTCTGGCCGTATCCGATCGCCCGGGCCTGCGCTTCGTCGAGTTCAACCCGGGGAAGGAAGGAAAGGGCTTCCAGGGGGGTCAGGACCGTGCCTGCCCGGGAGATGTCCAGCGGGCCGACCGCGGTGCGCCGGAGGGCCGAGCAGTACGCGTCATCCAGGGTCTCGATCAGGGTGCGCACGTAGGTACCGGAGCTGACCTCCACTTCGAAGGTGACCTCCTGCCCGGATTCCAGGGGTGAAGCCGGGGGGTCCTGCAGCTCCGCCCGGTAGATCTCGACTTCGCGGACCGGGCGCTCGTCGCTTTCCTCTCCCCGGTGGGCCCGCTTGTAGAGCCGTTCGCCTTCCACCTTCACGGCGGAGGTCATGGGCACCATCTGCCGGATGCATCCGGTCGGAAGTTCCAGCCGGTCGGGCAGTACACCCGTCTCCTCCAACTGCCCGTCCGGGTCCCCGGTGGTGGATTTCCAGCCCAGCCTGGCGGTGGCGAGATAGGTCTTCGGCAGCTCCAGCAGGTAACGCTGCAGCCGGGTGGCGCGGCCCAGGAGAATCGTCAGGACCCCGGTCGCGAAGGGATCCAGGGTGCCGGCATGGCCCACCTTTCCCCCGCGCTCGCGCCTCACCCCGGCCACTACGTCGTGGGATGTGACCCCGGCCGGCTTGTCGAACACCAGCACCCCGTTCTCGTTTTCTGCGGCCATCCCGCCCCTGGTGTCTCAGGAGGTGACGGGCTGCTCGTCCAGGCCGCGGCAGAGCTCGGAGACGATCTGGTCGAACTCGAGTTCGGTCGAACAGCCCGCCGCACGGACGTGACCGCCGCCCCCGAACTTGCGGGCCAGCGCCGAAACGTCGGTGTGGTCGTCTCCGGCCCGGAGGCTGATCTTGCGGGCCGACTGGCCACGGCTCACCTGATCCCTGATCACAGCCGCAACCCGGATTCCGTCGACCGCCCTGAGGTTGTCGATGATGCCCTCGGTCATCTCTTCGCCGGCGCCGGTCTCCCGGTAGTCGCGGTCGCTGATGTAGCTGACGATCAGCTGCCCGTCGCAATGGAGCTCGAGATTGTCCAGCGCCCGGCTCAGCAGCCTCAGCTTCTCGATCGGAACGCTCTCGTAGAGCCGACGGTTGACATCGTCGACGTTGACTCCGGCTTCGATCAGGTCGGCTGCGACCCGGTGGGTCTGGGGCTTGGTCGCGTCGTACATGAACTTGCCGGTGTCGGTGACGATCCCGATGTAGAGCGCGCGGGCCATCGCAGGGCTGACCTTCACATCCAGCAGGACGGCGAGTTCGTAGATGATCTCGGCGGTGCAGGAGGCGCCGGCGTCGACGAAGTTGAGGTCACCGAACTCGGTGTTGTCGTGATGGTGATCGATGTTCACCATCAGCTTGCCGTCCTCGCGGAGGAAGTCGACCGGCATCCGATCGATGTTGCCGCAATCGAGGAAGACGACGATCCGGTCCCGTACGTCGGCCGGGGGCTCGTGAAAGACGTCCTCGAGGGGCAGGTGGCGGTATTCGATCGGCAGCGGGAACTCCTTGGCGGCCAGGAACATCACGGAGTCCTTGCCGAGGCTCCTGAGCAGATAGTGCGTGCCGAGCAGGGAGCCGAGCGCATCACCGTCAGGCCCTTCATGGGTGGTGAGCAGGAACTTCTGCTCCTCGCGGATCAGCGCGGCAATCTCCTCGAGGCTGCCCTTCACCACGAGCTGGCTGGCTGCAGCCGGGTTCACTCGCCGTCCTCCGGACCCGCTGATTCGCCTTCGGCCAGCAGGGCATCGATCCTCATGCCGGATTCGATCGAGTCGTCGTATTCAAAAACCAGAGAGGGCGTGTGTTTCATCCGGGTCTCCGCCGCCACCTTTCCCTGAAGCAGGCTGTGGGCCCGCTTCAGGCCGTTCAGTGCGTCGGCCTTTGCCTGATCGTCACCGAGCACGGTGAAGTACACCTTGGCGTGACGCAGATCGGGGGTGGTATCGACCGAAGTGACTGTTGCCATCTCCAGACGAGGATCGCTCAGATCGTTGGTGATCGCATCGGAGATCACCTGACGAAGGACCTCATTCACCCTGCGCATCCGACCCTTCGACACCTTCTGACCGCCTAGCTGAGGGTCTGTTCGACCTGACGGGTCGAGAAGAACTCGAGTACGTCACCGACCTTCACGTCGGCGTACCCGTCCAGGACGATGCCGCAGTCCTGTCCTTCCTCGACGGTCTGGACCGCGTCCTTGAACCGGCGCAGCGAATCGAGCTGCCCCGTCCAGATGACGGTCCCCTCCCTGACGAGCCGCACCGAAGCATCGCGCTGGATTCTCCCTTCGGTGACGACACATCCGGCGATCCGGCCGACCTTGGAAGCCTTGAAGACTTCCCTGACTTCGGCCTCGCCAAGCGAATCCTCCACTTCGACGGTGTCGAGCATGCCCTCCATGGCGGCCCGGAGGTCTTCGGTGATCTTGTAGATGACGGAATAAGTGCGGACGTCCACGCCCTCGGACTGGGCGGCCCGGCGGGCATCGGCCAGGGGCCGGACGTTGAAGCCGATGATGATCGCGTTCGAGGCCGAGGCCAGCATGACGTCGGATTCGGTGATGCCGCCGGTCTGGGCGCGGATGATGTTGATCGCGACCTGTTCCTGCGGCACCTTGGCGATCTCGTCCTGAAGCGCTTCCAGGGAGCCGGCGACATCGCTCTTGAGGACGATGTTGAGTTCCTTGAGGTCACCGGTCTGGGCCCGGGCGAAGATCTCGTCGAGGGTGACGTTGCGGGCCTGACGGCGGGCGATTGACTCGGCCTTGAGGCGGTTGAGCCTCTCCTGCGCGAGCTGGCGGGCCCGGCGGTCGTTCTCGACCGCCTGGACGAACTCGCCGGCGTCACAGACGCCGTCGAATCCGAGTACCTCGACCGGCATGCCTGGCACTGCCTCGTCGACCTTTTCACCGTGGTAGTCGTGCATCGCCCTGACCCGGCCCCAGACGGGCCCGGCCACGACCGAGTCTCCGACCCGCAGGGTTCCGCGCTGGACCAGCACGGTGACCACGGGACCGCGGCCCGGATCGAGCTGGGACTCGATCACCGAACCGGAGGCCGGCGCATTCGGGTTCGCCGAGAGCTCCTCGAGTTCGGTGACCAGCAGGATCATGTCGAGCAGGTTGTCGAGCCCCTGGTGGGTCTTCGCGGAAACGTCGCAATAGACGGTGTCGCCGCCCCATGCTTCAGGAGTGAGTCCTTCGGCCGCGAGGTCGTTGCGGATCCGGTCGGGCTGTGCGCCTTCCTTGTCGATCTTGTTGACGGCGATCAGCATCGGCACGTCAGCGGCGCGGGCATGGTCTATCGCCTCGCGGGTCTGCGGCATGACGCCGTCATCGGCAGCGACCACGATCACCGCCACATCGGTGACCTGGGCCCCGCGGGCACGCATGGCGGTGAACGCCTCATGGCCCGGGGTGTCGAGGAAGGTGATCGTGTGAGTGTCGTGGTGGACCTGGTAGGCGCCGATGTGCTGGGTGATGCCGCCGGCTTCACCTTCGGCCACCTCGGTCTCGCGAATCGCGTCGAGCAGCGAAGTCTTGCCGTGGTCGACGTGACCCATGATCGTGACAACCGGCGGGCGGTCGACGAGCTGATCGGCGGAATCCTCGAATTCGGGCGCTTCGACTTCCTCTTCTGCCGCGGAGACGATCTCGATCTTGCGGTCGTACTCGTCGGCGATCGCCTTCACCGATTCGTCGGTGAGGGTCTGGGTGAGCGTCGCCATCTCGCCCATGGTCATCAGCTTCTTGATCAGGTCGGCCGAGCTCAGGTCGAGCAGTTCGGCGAGGTCCCTGACCGTCACGCCGGAATTGACCTTGGTCGCCCGGGGAACGGCCGGATCGGCCTGAACGGGCTCCGGCTCTTCGAGCAGCGGACGACGGCGGCGGCCACCACGACGGCGGGGCGGTCGCTGCGGGGGTGGCGCACCACCCTGCTCGCGACGCGAGGCCTGGGAATCGATCACGACACGGCGGCGTTTCTTGCCGGCCGCGCCCGACCCGCCACTGGCGGGGGCGGATGACCCGGAAGATGCGGCCGGCGCCGGGGGATTCCCGGCGGGCGCGTTCCCGGCCGGGGCGCTGTCGGTACGGACCGGCTTGTTCGAGGCCGGAGCAGGTTTCGCGGCCGGCTTGGGCGCGGCGGCGGGTTTGGCGGGCGCCTTGGGCGCGGCGACCTTCCCGGCCGACGGCTTCGTATCGCCGTCGGGCGCAGCCTTCGGCTTGGCGGCCGTCTTCGGCTTCGCCTCTGCCTTTGGCTTGGCTTCGGCCTTCGGCTTGGCGGCGGCCTTGGGCTTCGCCTCTGCCTTCGGCTTGGCGGCAGGCTTCTTCGCCTCGTCAGTCTTGCCGCCGAGGTTCGCAAGCGCCTTCTTTGCGTCGGCTTCCTCCACATTGGAGGCAGCCGCCTTGACCTCGACTCCGGCAGCCTTAAGCGCGGCGATCAGCTCCTTGCTGGTTACGCCGGCTTCCTTGGCGATTTCGTGAACGCGCCTCTTGCTCACTCGGCCTCGCCTTCTGCAGCTTCTTCGTCAGCCGCCTCGACGGCCTGGTCGGCCTCGCCGGCTTCATCGACCGGCTCGGGGGCCGCTTCGACTTCTTCCTCGGCTTCAACTTCCGCTTCGGCTTCCTCGAGCTCGGCCTCGGCCTCGGCTTCTTCGGCTGCGGCGAGTTCCTCGCCGGCTTCCTCTTCGGCCACGGCTTCCTCCGCAGCCTCGTCGTCGGCTTCGATGTCGGCCTCGGCTTCCTCGACCAGAAGCTCTTCGGCCTCCGTCTCGGCTTCGGCTTCTTCGACCGCGGCCTCTTCGGCCGGAGCCTCTTCCTCGGTCGGCTCGACGAAGTCGGCCTCGGCGGCACTCACGATCGCACCGATCGCCGACTCGTCGGCATCGGGGTCGGCCAGCACCGAGATGTCCTCGTCGCTGAGGCTGGCCAGCACTCCGACGTGACTGGTCGCGAAGCGGGAAAGAGCCTGGTGCTGGGGAAGCTGGCAGTAGGTGGAGCCGGATACCGCGGCGTTGGGGCAGCGGCGTCCGCTCGACAGGACTGCCATGCAGCGGCCGTCGAATTCTTCTTCGCCCTCGTACTCGTGCTCGCTTTCCTCGCGGGCGAATTCGCTCTCGGACTTGATGTCCACCCGCCAGCCGGTGAGTCGGGCGGCGAGGCGGGCGTTCTGGCCGTCGCGGCCGATCGCCAGCGAAAGCTGGTCGTCGGGAACCACGACGGTCGCCTGCATGTCCTCGTCGTCAACCAGAACCTCACGGACCCTGGCGGGCGAAAGCGCCTTGGCGACGAAGCGGGCGGGCTCCTCGTTGTAGGGAATGATGTCGATCTTCTCGCCGCGAAGCTCGGAAACGACCATGCGGACGCGCGAACCTCGCGGTCCGACGCAGGCTCCGACCGGATCGACGCCATCGGCATGCGAGACCACGGCGATCTTCGACCGGTAGCCGGGCTCGCGGGCGACCCCGACAATCTCGACCAACTTGTCGGCGATCTCCGGTACTTCAAGCTCGAAGAGGCCCTTGATCAGTTCCGGGCTGCGACGGGAGACGACGATGCTCGGTCCCTTGGTGGACTCGGAGACATCGGTGATCACGGCCTTGACCCTCATGCCGTGGTCGTAGCGCTCGCTGTAGACCTGCTCGGACTTCGGGAGCAGCGCCTCGACCCGCTCGCGCAGCTGGACCAGGGTGTAGCGCTTGTCCGACTGCTGGATCAGGCCGGTGATCAGCTCGCCGACCCGGTCGCGGTACTCCTCGTACATCATCTGGCGCTCGGCCTCGCGGATCCGCTGATAGATCACCTGCTTGGCGGTCTGGGCGGCGATCCGGCCGAAGTCGTCCGGGGTCACGTCACGGGTTTCGATCTGGTCCTCGTAGGGCTCGAGCATTTCCGGATCGAGCTCCGGGTCCTCCGGTTCGTTGTACTCGCCGGTCTCCGGGTTGATCGTGCGCTCCTGCTCGGCGGCAGCCTCCTCGAGCAGCTTCTCTTCCAGCTCGGCAGGCAGGATCAGTTCGAAGACCCGGAAGTCACCGGTCTCGTGGTCCAGGTCCACACGGGCGTATTTGGCCGACCCGGGGCTCTTGCGGTAGGCGGAAAGCAGCGCATCCGCAAGCGCATCCATAAGGGTGTCGGCGGCGATTCCCTTTTCCTGTTCGAGGACTCGAACTGCGTCGACGATCTCTTGGGTCACTTGGCTGCTCCTTGTGGGATTTCTGGCACGAGGTGCGAGCGCTCAATGCTCGC
>JAGQUR010000028.1 GCA_020438395.1 Solirubrobacterales bacterium
CGAGGAGGCAAGCGAAGGCGGCGAAGGGGGCGTACTCTCGTACGTTCCCGAACCGTCGAGCGACCGACGAAGGTCAGCGTGCGGCAGGTGGTTCCTGGGCGCGTTGCCCGATCAGCCTTCGTAGGGCTCGAAATCTGTCTTGCGCGCCCCGCAAACCGGGCAGAACCAGTCTTCGGGAATGTCTTCGAATGCGGTGCCGGCGGGAATGCCGCCGTCCGGGTCGCCCTCGGCCGGATCGTAGATCCATCCACAGGATTCGCAGATCCAGAGCTGGGAAGTTGCGGTACTCATGGCGGCCAGATTACCCGAGGCGAGCCCTGCGAAACCTCCCGGTCAGTCCGGATCCGGACTGGCGCCTGGGCGGAAACCACGGCTTGGCGATACGGTTCCAACCGTGAACTCGTTTCCGGAAGCCGGACCCGGGGAGGCGATCAATCTCGGCAGGCCCGCCGAGCCGCGTCCCGCCGCCACGATCGTCCTGCTGCGCGACCGGCAGGAAGGCGGCCCGCTCGAGGTGCTGATGCTGAAGCGCTCGGCCGAGTCGCATTTCATGCCGAACGTCTGGGTCTTCCCCGGTGGCTCCCTTGATCCCGAAGACGGCGAAGGCCTCGACGGACTGCGCACCTGCGCCGCCCGAGAGCTCGAGGAGGAGGCCGGGATCAGGATCGACCTTTCGACCGAGCTGATCCCGCTGGCCCGCTGGGTCACCCCGGAAGTCGTGAAGACGCGGTTTGACACCTGGTTCTTCCTCGCCCGGGCCCCGGAAGGCGTGGTTGTCAAACCCGACAACTTCGAGATGACCGAGGCACTCTGGGTGACCCCGACCGACGCCCTGGCCGCATCCGAGGCAGGGGACATGGCGATCGTCTTCCCCACCCTGAAGCAACTCGAGGCACTGGTTCCAGCGGCCCACACCGAGGAGGCCCTACGCCACGCCGCGGCCGACCCGAACGCCTCGAAGGTCGTCCTGCCGAAGGTGATCGGAGACGAAAAGAACCACAGAGTGGTCCTCCCCGGCGACGACGACTATCCGGACTGAGCCCGGTCAGTCGGCCGGGAAGGGAGCAAGCCCCGCGTTCCAGGGCCCGGCCGGATAGATGTGGATCCCTTCCTCTTCCATCTCGGAGTGGAGCCGGCGGAACAGTTCACCGGCGTTGGCCAGGGCCAGTTTCAGTTCCTCAGCCGACCTTTCCCTCAGGCGCCAGAGAAACCAGAACTGCCGGTCGTTGATCCCGAAATCCACCTCGCGGTCGATCGTCGTCGTCCACGAGAGAAAACCCGGTGAGAACAGTTCCCGCAGGGCGACCGGGTCGTGGTCCTCGGGCACGGTGGCAAGGAAACGCTGATTGAACTCAAGCGATTCAAACTCGACCTTCCGGCGAGAGACCTTCTGCTTGACGAACTCGCCCGCGTTGGCTTCGATCGACTCGACGTTGAAGGCGGACACGACCTTGGCCAGGTCCGGCATGTGGGCCTTGGCGAGGATCGCGGTCGGGACGACGCTCCTCCGCATGAATCCGCCGACCTCCTCTTCGTCGGCGTCGCAGCTGGCTCCCCAGAAGTCGGGGGCGAGCTGGCCGGTCAGCCGGTTGCTGCCGCCCACGCACAGTGCGACCGGGCCGTCAACCGGGTTTATCCCCCCGACTGACTCCCATTTGACCTCTCCCGCACCCTGGTAGGAGGAGACGATCTGCTGCCACTGGTCCGATTCCTTGCCCATCGGCGACCACCCTACCCGTAGTAAGAAGGTGACTCTGCGGATAGGATGGCCGCGATGCTCATTTCAACCGAGGAGATTTGCCTATGAGTGGCGCACTGATCGCGCTGATTATTGTCGTCGTAATTGCCCTGATTTCGGTGCTCTGGTACATCTCGACGCGCAACGGGATCATCGGTTCGCGCAACCGGGTCGAGGAGTCCTGGAGTGGCATCGACGTCCAGCTGAAGCGCCGACATGACCTGGTCCCGAACCTGGTCGAGACGGTCAAGGGATACGCGACTCACGAGCAGAAGGTCTTCGAAGAGGTGACCAAGGCCCGTGCCGACGCGATGGCCGCCCAGAGCGTCGGGGACACCGCGCAGGCGGAAGCCGGCCTGAACCGTTCGCTGGCCGACCTGCGGGCGGTCGCCGAGCAGTACCCGGACCTGAAGGCAACCCAGAACTTCCAGCAGCTGAGCCGGAATCTCTCCGAGCTCGAGGACGAGATCCAGGCTTCCCGCCGGATCTACAACTCGAACGTCCAGTCCTACAACACAAAGATCCAGCAGTTCCCCGCTTCGATCGTCGCCAACCAGGGCGGCTTTACCGCGAGGGAGTTCTTCGAGATCGAGGACGCCGCCGAGCGCGCGACCCCGAACGTCAGCTTCTAGCCTTCGGCAACAGCTGTTTCAGCGCCCTCTTCGCCGGCCGGCGGGGAGGGCGTTTTTTCTTGTTCCGGGGGACCGAAGAGGGCTGCCCACCAGACCCGGGTGAGGCTTGATGCGACCTCGTTGGGGTCGCCTTCGCCCTGGGCGAGGTGGACCTGGAAGCTTCGCTCGGTCATCAGGACCAGACCTTCGGCCAGCGCCTCCGGGTCGAGCGAGTCACTGACCGCGCCGGACCGCTGGAGCCGCTCGATCTCCTCGCGGGTGCCTTCGGTGATCGTCTCCAGCACGGTGGACCAGAGCTCGCGCACCTCTTCGTCGTAGGTGGCGGCCTCGCCGGCCAGGGCGAGCAGGGCCGAACTCTCCGAATAGATGCGGGCCATCCCGTAGATCCCGCGCTCGATGTCGCGTCGGGGATCGTCACCCTGCTGCCAGCAGCGGCCGAGCCGGTTCTGGTGCGAGGCGATCAGGTCCTCGAGCGCCCCGAGCAACAGCTCCTCCTTGTCCCCGAAATAGACGTAGAAGGCCGAGCGGGCGACGCCCGCCTCGCGGGTCACGCCCTCGACCGTCAGGTCCTTGAACGAGCCGGCGGCGGACTGGTTCAGCGCAGCCTCGATCAGCTCCTGTCGGGTCCGCTCGTGACGGCGGCGGCGGTTATGTCGGCGCTCAAGCGAGGTCGGCACCCGCCAAGCATAGGTGCCGACCCCGACGGGTCGGTCACCGTTATCGGCGCTTCCTGCCCTTGATCGTGAAGCGGACCGGAATGTCCTTCGTTGCGTTCTGGACCCGGTCCTCGGCGCGGAAATAGGCGAGGTAGCGGCCGGGACGGGCGGCGAAGTCACTGGAACGCTTCGCGAATCCGACCTTGTTGAACCCGATGTGTGCATCCCACTGGCTGTAGCCCCGGAAGACCCTGATCGTGCGCCTCTTCTTGCCCTTGCCGCGCCTGATCAGCTGGTAGTAGTCGGCCGAGACGGTCGCTTTCTCGTTTATCGAGAATCTGAAGCCGATGCCCTTTCCCTTCGGGCCGGCAACGGCCGGGATCGGGATGGTGCCGTCCGAGGTGAAGAAGTAATCAGTGACCACCGGTGATTCGAAGTCGAAGTTGATATTCGGCTTCGGGCCCGGATCCGAGTTGGGGTCACCCGGGACGTTCGAGACCGTCACCTCTCCCCTCACCACCGGGTGGAGCTTGCAGGCGAAGAGATAGGTGCCAGGGTGGTCGAAGGTGACCTTGAACTCGTCTCCCGGCCAGTGATTTGGCGAGTTGTTGCCGGCATCTGAATCCCACTGGCTGGCATCGTCGGTCAGGATCGGGTCAAAAGCCGAGTCGGTCGGCGCCTTGCCGGTGACCGAATGGGCGGTATCCGGACCGGCCCAGGTCCAGGTCACGGACTCTCCGAGGTCGATGTGGGGGTTCTTGTTCGACCACTGGAAGTCGGAGATCGACACCCAGGTGCTAGTCGCGCGGGCCGGCGCTGCGATCAGGGCGGGCGCCGAGGCAACCGCAAGTACCAGGAGGGCAGCGCGGAACTTCCTGCCGGGGAACCTCACGCTCAGCGCTTTTTCTTCTTGCCGAAGATCGTGAAGCGCAGGGTGATGTCCTTGGTCGAGTTCGACTCGAGATCCTCGACCCGGAAGTAGGCGACGTACTTGCCGGCCTTCGGCTTGAAGGTGCTCGACCGGGCGGCGAACCGGGCAACGTTGAAGCCGATGTGGGCGGGCCACTCGTTGTAGCCCTGGAAGAACTTGAGCTTCTTCCTTTTCTTGCCCTTGCCCTTCTTGACGATCCGGTAATAGTCGACCGAGGCGGTTCCGCTCTCGTTGGTGGAGTAGGCGAAACCGATCCCCTTGCCCTTCGGACCGATGTTCGGGGCGGCGATGGAAGTGCCGTCGGTGGTGAAGTAGTACCGGTCGATGTGCGGAGGATCGATGTCAAAGTTGATCGCCGGAGCAGGCCCGAAGTCGGAATCCGGATTACCCGCGGTATCCGAGACCGTGACCGTGCCGCGCACCGACTGGTGGACCTTGCATACGAACAGGTAGGTGCCCGGATGGTCGAAGGTCACGTCGTATTCGCTGCCGGGGACGTGGCTCGGATAGTTGGTGTTCGGGTCCGAGTCCCACTGGCTGGCATCGTTGGTGAGGCCGGTGCCGAAATCGGGGGTGGTCGGAGGCTGGCCGGTGATCGAGTGCTGGGTGTCAGGACCCGTCCAGGTCCAGCGCACCGTCTCGCCGAGATCGACATGAGGGGTCTTGTTCGACCACTGGAAGTCGGCGATCGTGACCCGCGTGTTGTTGGCCGAAGCCACCGGGACGAATGCGGCAGCCGCCAGCGTCGCCGCAAGCGCCGCCAGAAGAAACCGCATGACCCTGCTCCGGTCGGATGTCACTCGACGATGTACCAACCGCTCATTCCCATCGCCAGGTGCGTGAAGACGTGACAGTGGTAGAGCCACCGGCCGGGGTTGTCCTCAATCCACCTGACCCGGAACGAATCGGCCGGACCGAAAGTCTTGTTGTCGACGATCGTCCCGCCCGGCTCAGTCCACCGGTGTCCGTGAATGTGGAAGGTGTGGAAATCGTCGTCCATGCCGTAGATATGCATGGCAACGTCATCTCCGACCTTGGCCCGCAGGGTCGGCGTATTGCCCGTGTACGCACGCCCGTTGATCGAATGGAGCGGCGACTTGAGCGGGAAGAGGCCCGGCGTGAATGCGTGGAAAGCGAGGAAGTACTCGCGATCCGGAAGCGGCTCGTCGGGGTCACGGATGATCAGCGGACCGAACAGGCCCTTGAAGACCGAGGTCGAGTCGAGCGGACCGTGGTCATGGTAATGCCAGCTGCCCTGGGTCCCTTCGGGGCACTCCCAGACATAGGTGAAAGTACGACCGGTCTGGACGAATCCCCCCGGATCGGTCCAGTAGCCCTTGTAGGCACCGTCCATCTCGTTCGAGTAGAAGGCGCCATGCGGATGCATGGTCACCGGGATGTCGCAGGCATTCCGGAAATGGACCACCAGCGTGTCTCCGACCGTGACGTCCAGCAGCGGCCCGGGGATAGTGGCCGGCCCGAGCGGCTTGCTGAAGTCAGTGTCGTAGAGACGGTAGGCGTAGGCCGGAACCTTGGTCCGGCCCACGACCTTCTTGATCGACGAGCCCATCATCTGGTCCCGCTTCTTCGGGACCGGATTCCAGATCACCGGTTCAGCCTGGATCCAGAACTCCTTGCGGTTGCCGGAGATGTCGGCCGCGGTGATCGTGTTGGTCCGCTTCGCGGCCGCCACCTTCGGGGGCACCGGGATCTTGCCCGCCAACTCCGAAAGATCGGTGTGGCGGTTGATCGAGTACTGCTTGCCGGCGATGGTGCAGACGAAAGCACCACCGGCAACGCCGAGGAAGTTCCTGCGGTCCATTAGATCCGGTCCTCTCTTGGCTCTGCCAGACGCAGTTGCGCCTAGTTCGTCACGTTGACCGAGAAAACCATCACGGTCGAGTGAAGCGAGCAGACGAAGTTGTAAGTACCGGTCTGGTTCAGGACCTTGGGTCCGAACGTGTAACCGACCGCCGGGGAATTCGGCGTGGTCAGGTTGTACTTGTCCTTCGCCGTGAGGCCTGCCGGACCCGAAACCAGGGTCACGTTATGGGCGTTCCGGTTGTTGTTGTTCCAGACCCACTTGATGGCCTGGCCCTTCTTCATCGTCGATGACGACGGCGAGAAGTAGTCGTCGTTGACTCCAACCGTGACAGCCACCTTCGGCTTGACCTGGCTCTGGGAGAGCTTCTTGTACTTCCGGTTGACGTTCTTCACGCACCGCTTGCGCTTCGCCTTGTTGCGAATCTTGTAGCACTTCTTGAGCGCCTTCTTCTTGGCCCTCTTCTGCTTCGCGGTAAGGCCCGAAGCGGTCGCATCCGTGGACGCCATTGATGTGGGCGCTGCGCCGGCGGCCCCCAGCGCCAGCGCAACGATTCCCACGGACAGCCATGCGGCTGCTCTTTTCATGAACTTCTTACTCATCTTGATTCTTACCTTCCTGCCTTGAATTGGTTGGGGGCTGAACTGCGCCTAGAGGCAGTTCACCGGGTCGGCGCGATCCTCGACGTAATCCATGTACGCCGGGTGCGGGGTGTTGACAGTCATCGAGCACTCCTGCCTCTGCGGCGGATGCTGCGTCGAGTACCCGAAGATCGTGTCCGCATCCCCAGGCCCGTTCGACGGGTCACCGTCGTCTTTGTAGGAACCCCAGTTGATCTGCAGGCCGGCGTTCAGCTCGACTGCCTGGACGTCCAGCTTTCCGACCACGGGCTGCGGGCAGCTGTCCGGGTAGATGGTGCTGACCGGAACCGAGCCGTTGCCGGGGGCGAACGTGGAGCCGGCGGTGTTGCCCTGCCAGCAGTTGCTGCCTCCGGAGTAGTCCGAGAAGAAATCGTAGTTTCCGTTCGGATCCACGCCGTCGCGACCCATGTTGTTGTCGACGAACTGGTTGTTCATGTTCATCGCGTCGCTGCCTTCGTTGACGTCGAACAGTTCCGGACCGGAGAAGGTGGCTGCGCCCCACTTCTCGTTGCCGAAGATGTTGTTGTCGTAGACCTGGACGCTGTCGGTGCCGTACAGGACGACGCCGATGCCGATCGGGTAGTTGACGTCACCGATGGTGGCGACGGTCTGGAAAGCAGACCCGGTCGAGTAGTAGTTGTAGTTGTTCCAGAAGATGTCGTTGTCATGGATCTTCAGCCAGCCGCTCGGCTCGAACTTCTCCGAGTCGAGGGTGTTCGGCACGACGCCGGCACCGTTGTTGTAGAAGGCCGAGTCCTTGATTTCGACGTACTTCGAGTTGGTACCCGAGTAACCGAGAACGTTGGCGTGGCTCTTGACGTTCTTGATGACCGTCCAGTCCGGATTGGCCTGGCACGGAGTGCGGTCGGCCGCGTGGGTCCGGTTGGTCCAGTCTTCGGAGTCACAGGGGGTCTCACCGACGTAGAGGGCAGAGTCACCGTGGTGGTAGCCCTCGGAGTTCTCGATGGTGCCGCCGTAACAGTTCCGGGCGAAGAAGCCGTAGGAACGGGTGTCGGTCGACAGCAGGTTGTCCATCGTGTAGTCGGCACAACGCTCAGTGCCGTCGTGACCGGCCCACACGAAGAACGTGTTGTTCTGGTAGTGCCGGGCCCACATGTTCTTCATCACGAGGCCGATGATGCTGCGGCCTTCAATCGCGTTGTTGGCCACCTGGGGGTTGCCGTCGACGATCGTCTTGGCGTTCTCACCCTCGAGGATGACGCCCTTCGGATTCGAGGCCGGCTTCTTCTTGCTGGTGACGCCCATGATGGTCAGGCCGTTGTAGTTGTAGTTCGGGTTACGGCCATCGAGGAAAACGCCCTCGACGTAGGTGCCCGGCTGGACGCGGACCGTAGCCTTGCGCTTGGTCTTCTCCTGCCAGGTGCCGGCGGCGTCAGCGCCCTTCTGGACGGTGCGGTACTTGCAGCCGTGCTTGCAGACGTCGAAGTACTGAGCAGCCTTGTACTGGTTCAGCTTCTTCTGCTGCTTCTTGACGTTGTTCTTCGCCTTCTTGCAGCGCTTCTTGGCCTGCTTCTTGGCCTTCTTGCCCTTGGCTTTCTTGACCTTCTTGCAAGTCTTGTTGGCCTTCTTCTTGGCCGACTTGACGTTGCTCTCAAGCTTCTTCTGCTGCTTCGTCTTGGTCGCGCTGGAACTGGCGTCACCTGCTGCCGACGCCGTCCCGTACATTGCGAACGTTCCCACCAGGAACGCGGCAATGACACCGACGATTACTCCCAAACGTTGCTTCATCTCTCTCCTTGGAAAGTTTTGTTGAATGCCAAAGGGTTGCTGGCCCCCGCAGGAGCGCGGGAAAGCCATCCGGACACTCTAAACCACCTTTTAGGAAAAGGTTTCGGTCCCGGCCCTCATCCAAATCGGGTGAAATCAAGGTCTGGCGCGGAATCTAGCCTCTGATCAGGGTTTGCGCCGATCGGGAATCCGAAAGAAAATCCCAAACAAACCGGTCAGGCGTATGGGAAAGGTAGAATGAACTCATGGATCACGACTACGACTGGGTGATCGTCGGCTCCGGATTCGGCGGCAGCGTCTCCGCCCTGAGGCTGGCCGAGAAGGGCTACAAGGTGGCGGTGATCGAGGTCGGCCGCCGCTTCGAGGACAAGGACTTCGCCAGGACGGCCTGGAACATGCGCAGATACTTCTGGCTGCCGAAGTTCGGGCTGCGGGGGATCCTCCGCATGTCCATGTTCAAGGACATCTTCGTGGTGTCCGGCTGCGGGGTCGGCGGAGGCAGCCTCGGTTACGCGAACACTCTCTACCGTCCCCGCCCCGCCTTCTACACCGACCCGCAGTGGGACAGCCTGGCCGACTGGGAAGTCGAGCTCGGTCCTCATTACGTGACCGCGGAACGGATGCTGGGCGTCACCCTCTACCGGGACACCGGACCGGCCGATGCCCTGCTCCACGAATACGCGGACGAGATCGGTGCCGACAAGACCTACTCGAACACCCAGGTCGGCGTCTTCTTCGGCGAGCCTGACAAGACCGTTTCGGATCCGTACTTCGGGGGCGAAGGCCCGGACCGGACCGGCTGCAACAAATGCGGCTCCTGCATGGTCGGCTGCCGGTACGGGGCGAAGAACACCCTGGTCAAGAACTACCTCTACTTCGCCGAGAAGCTCGGGGTCAAGGTCTTCCCCGGCCGCGAGGTCACCTCGGTCAGGCCGATCGGCCCGGCCGACGGATCGGAGGGCTACGAACTCATGACCGATCGCTCCGGGGCGGTGCTGCGCCACCGGCGAAAGAAGATCACCGCCGGCGCCGTGATCTTCTCGGCCGGGGCGCTCGGCACCAACAAGCTGCTGGCCAACTGCGCCCATAACGGAGACCTGCCGAATCTCTCGGAGCGGATCGGCCACGTGGTCCGCACCAATTCGGAGTCGATCCAGGCGGTCACCGCCCGCGACGACGAGCGCGACTTCAGCGACTCGGTGGCGATCACCTCCAGCATCTACCCGGACCCCGACACCCACATCGAGGTGGTCACATACGGGCAGGCCGGCGACGTGATCAGCCGCCTCTACACGATCTACACCGGCAACGGGACCAGGCTCACCCGGCCGATCAGGTTCCTGGCAGCGATGGCGCGGCGTCCGCTGGACTCGCTTCGCCTGCTCGTGGCACCCCGCCACTGGTCGAGGCGGACGGTGATCCTGCTGGTCATGCAGGCGCTCGATTCGGCGATGCGGCTCAAGCCGGTCAAGAAGAAATTCGGCAAGGGCGTGCGTCTCCAGACCGAACAGGACCCGGAGCGACCCAACCCGACCTTCATCCAGGCGGCCGAAGACGCGACCAACTGGTTCGCGAAACGGACCGGCGGCATCCCGCAGGTCTCCTTCGGAGAGTCGCTCTTCAACATCCCGACCACCGCCCACATCCTCGGCGGCGCCGTGGTCGGCCACAGTCCGGAAGATGGCGTGGTCGACAAGGACAACCATGTATTCGGCTACGAGAACCTGATGGTCTGTGATGGCTCGGCCGTGCCGGCCAACCCGGGCGTCAACCCGAGTCTGACCATCACCGCGATGACCGAGCGGGCGATGAGCAAGATCCCGCCGAAGGACCCGGAGGCCGAGCCGCTTCACCTGCCGGACGAGGCCCGGCCGGCCCGGACCGCGGACAACACCCCGCCGGCCAGCACACCCGGACCTTCCGGGACCGCCGAGTCCTGGACTCCGCTGGAGCCCTGATCCCGGGGCGGCCTAGAGGCCGTTCTTCTTCTTGAGCTGCTCGACGTCTGCCTTCAGCTCGTCGACGCCGATCGCGCCCTCGATCCGCTTTTCGATCGTCCCGTCCTTGTTGATCAGGAAGATCCACGGCTCGGTCTGGAGCCCGAACGCAGTCAGCTGCGGGCGGATGCCCTTGCTGGGATCGTTGTCGTTGTAGACCTCGTTGTGGATGAAGACGACGCCGTCGCCGACTTCATCCTTGACCTGTTCGGCCACGTCCACCACCGGTCCGCAGACGCGGGACTGGCAGAGTGCCGGGGTCGCGAAGACGAGCACGACCGGCTTCTTGCCCAGCACGTCCTTCAGGTCTTCGGTGTGCATGCTCGAAGGCGGCTGCCGGGTGTCGATCTTGGAAAGGTCGCCACCGACGTCCGAGGCGGTCGGGGTGCTGACCTTCGGGGCCTTCTGGCCGACCTTCGCCACGTTCGGGTACTGACTGACCACCGGGCTCGGAGTGATCCGGGCTGCTTCGGTGTCACCATCGACCTTGAGGATCGCCAGGCCGAGCCACGGTCCCGCCCGGTCGAATTTGACATTGGCCAGGTAGAAGCTGTTCGCCTCGCCCGGGCCGCCGGCACCCTTGGAGCGGTAAGCCGGCTTGGTCTCGAGCGACACGACCTCGGCCGGGAACGGACCCTCAACCGGTGACTGGGGGCTCTTGGCGAAGTAGAGCGCGACGTCGGCATCCTCGACCTGGCTGCGGTCGACGTTGAACACCCCGAACGGGAAGCGGTTCTTCCCGGGTTCGAAGACCACCGCGGCCGGAGCCACGACCTTGTCGCTGGGCGTCTGGTCGTTCAGGAGCTGCTCGATCGTCTTGCCTTCGGCCGACGGGAAGTCGGAGGCCGAAGGGGCGCTCCGGGCGACCTCGTCGCCGGAGTCGCTCGAGCCGCAACCGGAGATCAGCATGCCGAGCCCGGCAAAGGCAAGCAGGGCGAGGAAAAAGATCTGCTTCGGGGGAAGGGGCAGGACCGCGGTCCTGGTGGGA
>JAGQUR010000149.1 GCA_020438395.1 Solirubrobacterales bacterium
CCCTTCTACACCGGCAAGCAGAAGCTGGTCGACACCGGCGGACGGGTCGAGCGCTTCCAGCGGCGTGCTGCCAAGCGCGCCAAGGCCGCTGCGGGCAACTAGCCCGCGGCTGCTCAACCAGCCCGGAACCTTCAGTCCATGGAGGGCGGCAACACCACGCCGCCGAACGGCGTCCCCACGGACGTCGCGACTCCGGGTGCCGCAAGACCGGCACCGCTCGAGGCGAAGCGTGACGCCCCGGTAGGCGGCCAGGCTGTACTCGAAGGGGTGATGATGCGGGGGGTCACCACCTGGGCGGTTTCGGTGCGCCGGCCGGACAGCGAGATCGAAACCACGGTCGAGAAGATCGAACCATGGGCCCGTCGTCATGCGGTCCTCAGGTGGCCGATCATCCGGGGCATCGTGGCCCTGGCCGAATCGCTGAAGATCGGCTTCCGGGCGCTCGGCATGTCCGCCAACGCGCAGCTCGAGGAAGGCGAGGAAGAGCAGGAGATTGGCGGCATGGCCTGGGGCATGACCATCTTCGTCTCCCTCGCCTTCGCGATCCTGCTCTTCTTCGTGATCCCGGTCGGATTGACCAGCCTGATCAAGGACTGGCTCAATTCCTCCTTCCTCTTCTGGCTGGTCGAGGGGATCCTCCGGACCGCGATCTTCATCGGCTACATCGTCATGATTTCCCGCCTCGAGGACCTGCGCCGGGTCTTCGAGTACCACGGAGCGGAGCACAAGACGATCTCCTGTTACGAGGCCGAGGACGAACTGGTCCCCTCGAGGGCCACCCTCTACTCGCGGCTCCATCCCCGCTGCGGCACCAGCTTCCTGTTGATCGTCATGGTCGTGGCGATCTTCGTCTTCGCCCCGCTGGGTCTGCCGGCCTGGTACTGGCTGGTTCTTTCCCGCATCGTCGGGGTGCCCCTGATCGCCGGCATCGCCTACGAACTGATCAAGTGGGCCGGTCGCAACCGCGACAGGTCATGGGTGCGGGCGGTGATGTGGCCCGGGCTGATGCTCCAGAACCTGACTACCCGGGAGCCGGACGAATCGCAGCTCGAAGTGGCAATCGCGGCTCTCGACGCCGTCCTCGAGGTCGAAAAGCCCGAGGAGAACGCATACATGGAGCCGATCGAGATAGTCGCCTAGGACGAGCTTCCGCGGATCAGGTCGGCGGCCTTTTCGGCGACCATGATCGTCGGGGCGTTGGTGTTGCCTCCGGGGATCAGCGGCATCACCGAAGCGTCGACCACCCGCAGACCGTCGATGCCCTTCACCTTCAGTTCGGGATCAAGCACCGCCTCGTCGTCCGAGCCCATCCGGCAGGTCCCGACCGGGTGGTAAAGGAGTTCTGTCCGGTCCCGGATGTCGTCCTCGATCGCTTCGTCACTGAAGGCTTCTGCGCCGGGGTAGATCTCGCGGCTGACCTTTGAGGCCAGCGGTTCGGTCCCGGCGATCTGCCGGGCCAGCTTGACTCCGTGGACCATCGCGTCGAGATCCTCCGGGTCTGACATCGAGTTGGTCACGATCGAGGGCTTGGCGCCCGGGTCGGAGCTCTTCAGGGTGACCTCGCCTCGTGATTTCGGGGAGACCAGAACCGGACCCATGGTCACGGCGTCCCCGGCGAACTTGTCGGCGCCGTGCTGGCTGAAGTAGCCGGGCACGAGGTGGAACTGGAGGTCGGCGGCTGGCAGTCCGGGCCGGCTGCGGGTGAAGAGGAAGGCTTCCGCCACCGTAGAGGTCAGGGGTCCGGTCCGTCTGAACGCCCACTCAGCCAGTGCCTTCGGCTTCTCGGCGGCATAGAGGGAGTCACCTCCCGGTGCCTCCCAGATGCAGACCAGGTACGGGTGGTCCTGAAGGTTCTGGCCGACCCCGGGCGAGTCGAGCCTGACCTCGATCCCGTGCTCGCGCAGGTGGTCGGCCGGACCGATGCCGGAGAGCATCAGGAGCTGCGGCGAGCCCAGCGCGCCGGCGGAGAGGAAGACCTCGCGGCCGGCCTCCGCGGTGGTCTCAGTCGCGCCCTTTCCGGTCAGGTAGGTGACTCCGGTGGCTCGTCCGTCCGCGGTTTCGATCCTGACAACCGTGGCCCCCGTTACCACCTCGAGGTTGCTTCGTTTCCGGGCCGGCTTCAGGTAGGCCTCGTTGCAGCCCCAGCGCCTGCCCTTGCGCTGGGTGCCCTGCGCCCAGGCGACACCGTCCTGTTCGGGGCCGTTGTAGTCGTCGATGAAGGGATAGCCGAGCGCCTCGACCGATTCGATCAGGGTCTTTGTCAACTTGCGTGGCGAACGCGGATCCTCGACCCGGAGCGGCCCGCCGGTCGAATGGTCGTCCGACTCGCCGCGGGAGTTGTCTTCGGACTTGAGGAAGTAGGGCTTGACGTCTTTCCAGCCCCAGCCCGGGCAGCCACCCTCCTCCCAGAGGTCGTAGTCCAGCGGCCGGCCGCGCACGTAGAGCATCGCGTTCATGGCGCTGGAACCGCCCAGACCCTTGCCGCGGGGCACATACAGCGAGCGGTCATGGAGCGCCGGCTCGGGCTCGGTCGACAGGTCCCAGTCGCGGCCGGTGTGGAACTGCTCGGCGAAGGCGGCGGGGATCACCACGCTCGGGTGACGGTTTGAGCCGCCGGCCTCCAGCAGCAGCACCGAGGTGCCCGCGTCTTCGCTCAACCGGTTGGCAAGAACACAACCGGCAGAGCCCGCTCCGACGACCACATAGTCATAGCCCATGGCCGGAGAATATCCCCGAGGGCGCGTCGGCCAGGGAGGCCCGTCAGAATGGAGGTCGTGATCGAGAAGCTTGCCGAACAGATCGAGGCGCGATTCACCGAGCTCGAACAGCAGATGAGCGACCCCGAGGTGATCGGGGACCGCGAGCGCTACGCCGAGGTCGGCCGCGAGTACCGGCAGATGGAGCCGGCCAATGCCCTGGTCGCCGAATACCGGACCCTGAGTGACGACCTGGAAGGAGCCCGGGAGCTGCTCGAAGAGGGCGAGGACGAAGAACTCGAGAAGGTGGTTCGGGAGGCCCCGGCGAGGCTCGAGGAGCTCGAGGAGGAAATTCGTCTGGCGATGGTCGAGCCGGACCCGAACGACGACAAGAACGTGATCGTCGAGATCAGGGCCGGGACGGGCGGCGACGAAGCGGCACTCTTCGCCGGAGACCTCTACAAGATGCTCACCCGTTACGCGGCAGAGCGTGGCTTTGCGACCGAAGTGCTCTCCCAGTCGGCGGCGGAACAGGGAGGGTTCAAGGAAGTCACCTTCGAGGTCCGCGGCGATGGCGCCTATTCGATCTACAAGTACGAGGGGGGGACCCACCGGGTGCAGCGGGTTCCCGAAACCGAATCGCAGGGGCGCATCCACACCTCGACCGCGACCGTGGCAGTGCTGCCCGAGGCCGAAGAGGTCGAAGTTGACATTGACCAGAACGACCTGCAGATCGATGTCTACCGGTCCTCGGGTCCCGGCGGCCAGTCGGTCAATACCACCGACTCCGCGGTTCGCATCACCCACCAGCCCACCGGGATCGTGGTTTCGATGCAGGACGAGAAGTCACAACTCCAGAACCGGGAGAAGGCGATGCGGGTTCTCAGGGCCAGGCTCTACGAACGCCAGCTGGCCGAGCAGCAGGCGGCCGTCGCCGCCGAGCGAAAGGCCCAGGTGGGAACCGGCGAGCGCTCGGAGAAGATCCGTACCTACAACTTCCCCCAGGGTCGAGTGACCGACCACCGGATCAAACTGACCGCCCACGATCTCGACGGCATCATGAACGGCAACCTGGGTCAGTTCACGGATGCGCTGGCGGCCGAGGAGAAGCGCCAGCGCCTCGAAGCCCAGGCGGTCTGAACTTGCCCGCCTCCGGGGCGAAGGCCGCCGAGGCCCTGGCAGCCGCGATCGACTCGTTCACCGCGGCGGGAATCGAGACGCCGCGACTTGACGCCGAGGTGCTGCTTGCCGAGCTGGCCGGGGTGGACCGGGCCGCGCTGATCGCCGATCGCGAGCAGACCCTGGAGGCTCCGGTGGCACGCGCCTTTTCCGAAGCGGTCCGACGGCGGCTGCGGCGCGAGCCGGTCGCCTACATCCTCGGAAAGAAGGGTTTCCGCCACATCGAGCTGGCCGTTGACCGGCGGGTGCTGATCCCGCGGCCGGAAACCGAGATGCTGGTTGACCTGGCACTGGAAGCAGGGCCGGCCTCGGTGCTGGAGGTCGGAACCGGCTCCGGGGCGATCGCCCTGGCCGTTGCCGATGAACTCCCTGGCTGCCGGGTCACCGCGACCGATGTCTCGGACGGGGCGATCGAGGTCGCGGTCGCCAATGCCGCCCGGCTCGGGCTGGGGGAGCGGGTCGACTTCATCCTCGGTTCGCTGCCGCCGGGGTCGGCGGATTTCGACCTGATCCTTGCCAACCTGCCCTATGTGCCGGACTCGGACGGACTGCCACCGGAAGTCGGCGGCTGGGAACCGGAGGGGGCCCTGTTCGGCGGGCCGGATGGCACTTCGGTGATCTCGGCCGTTCTCGAAGGCCTGCGGGACCGGCAGATTTCGGCAGCGGTGATCGGTCTAGAGATCGGCCAGGGTCAGGGCGAAAGGGTCTCGGCCCTGCTGCATGGCGCAGGCTGGCCGGAGACCGAAGTGCGCCTCGACCTGGCGGGAATTGACCGGGTCGTGATCGGTCGCGGATCACGGCCGGCTGGCTGAGTTCTTTCGCGGCCAACCACCCCGGCCTGACATGATCGGGGGAGTGAAAGTCGTCGCCACAAGCGTTAACGCCGGGGATGCCGCCCGGCAGGCCCTCGAGAGTTGCATCAGCAAGGGCGGCGTCGCGCTTTTTCCCGCCGACGGCCTCTACGGGCTCGCCTGCGACCCTCTCAACGAGAAGGCGATTCGCCGGATCCACGAGATCAAGGGACGAGACGACGGCAAGTCATCCGCGGTGATGTATCTCTCGCCGCTGGCCATGCGCGAGCTGATCCGTGACCTCGGCCAGCGGGTCAGCGAAGCGGCCGCGAAGCTGCTCCCCGGACCGGTGACCCTGGTCGTTCCCAATCCCCGGCACCGCTACCCGCTGGCCTGCCGCGAGGATCAGTCCCGGCTCGGAATCAGGGTCATCGACGGGCCGCTTTCCGGGGTGCGTTTCCCGCTGTTTCAGACGAGTGCCAACCTGAGCGGCGAGCCCGCTCCTTCGGTCTTCGAAGGCGTGGTGCCCGAGGTGAGGGAGATGGTCGACCTGGCGATTGACGGGGGACGGCTGACCGGCCTGCCTTCGACCGTGGTCGACCTGACCGAATACGACGAGCTCGGCGAGTGGGAGATCCTCCGCGAAGGCGGAATGAGCCGCGGCGACCTGATCGCGGCGCTCGGCCGCTAGCAGCCGCGGCGCGCGTATCCGCGCCAGGGGAGTCGGACGATCCGCTGGGCGTAGTTGTTCCTCTTGTTCAGCTCGAAGAGGAAGTTGCCCGGATCCAGGTGCAGGACGTAGGCGAAACATCCACGCAGCCCCGTCACGTCGATCCACTGCTGGTCATAGGTCGACGGATAGATGTCCGACCAGCCGACCGAGGTTCCGAGGGTCACGTTGCGGACCTTCGGGTTCTGATTACAGGCCGGGTAGACCGCGTGGTCGGGTGAACGCGGGAAGGCCGGCCAGGTCCGGGCCAGATCACGGAAGCAGTAGAACTGCTTGGGGCCCGTGCGGACCAGCCTGACCTTCTTCTCGTTGGCGTTGACCCGCCAAAGCTCAAACCGCAGGGGATCCCTGACCTTCCAGTAGGCGCCTCCCCACTGGTAGCCGACGTTGAAGTAGCGCAGGCGACCCTGGGTCGGAAAGAACGAATACCCGCCGCCACGCTTCCTGATCGCCTGGGTGACGTTCATCGAGCGGGGCCGGTCGCGGTGACCGCGGAGCTCCATCGGCCCCTGGCCGCGGCTGCGGATGTCGTTGGTCGCCCGGAGCAGGGCCCGTCCGGGGGCCAGTTCCCGGTCGAGATACATCTCCGAGGGCTTGCCGATCCGGAGGTCCGGGCAGAGCAGCTTCTTGGCGACCTTCGGCGTGCGGCAGGGATCCTTGACTCCGTTCGGCCGGTCGGGGCTGAAATCGGCATGCGCAAGAGCGCCGGCCCCGGCGATCAACGCCAGGACGGCGACCACAAATACCTCTGGAACTCTGGCCGAAAATTGCCTCCGCACGCACCCGATGGTAGAGGAGCAGTCCGCCCGCTCCGCGCGCCGCTAGGCTCGCCGCATGAAAATTGCGATGGGATCGGATCACGCCGGATTCGAACTGAAGGAAGCAGTCAAATCACAACTCGAGGCCGAAGGGCATGACGTCGAGGACGTCGGTACCCATTCGTCCGAATCGACCGACTACCCGGCCTTCGCGGCGAAGGCAGCGGAACTCGTTGCCGACGGAAACGCCGAGAAGGGAGTGATCGTTTGCGGCTCCGGGGTCGGAGTCTCGATCGTCGCCAACAAGGTTGACGGGATCCGCGCCGTCAACGCCCACGATCCTGCCGAGGCGAAGATGAGCCGTCGTCACAACGACGCCAACGTGGTCACCCTTTCAGGGGCGAGGCTGAGCCCGGATGACGCGAAGCCGATCGTGGAGACGTTCCTCGCAACCGAATTCGATGGCGGTCGCCATGCCCGGCGGGTGGGCGCGATCACGGAAGTGGAAAAGAGCTAGCTCCTACGCCCTGGACGCTCGCGCGGAAGTTGTGCCGGTACCGGTTTGGGCCGGTCTCGTTGCTACCCTCGTCTTTCCCGTCCACGAAAGGTTTTCCGCTGAAGATGAGCACCGTTTCCGAAGAGCTGCTTGACGCTGGCCTGGCCGAAGTCGACCCCGCCGTTGCGGAGGCGATCAATGGCGAGCTGAACCGCCAGCGGGGCACGCTCGAGATGATCGCCTCCGAGAACTTCGTCCCCAGGGCGGTGCTCGAGGCCGCCGGATCGGTGCTGACCAACAAGTACGCGGAGGGATACCCCGGCCGCCGCTACTACGGCGGCTGCGAGCAGGTCGACATCGTCGAACAACTGGCGATCGACCGGGCGATGGACCTGTTCGGAGCGGGACACGCCAACGTCCAGCCGCACTCGGGCGCCCAGGCCAACAACGCCGCCTACATGGCGCTGCTCGAGCCCGGCGACACGATCATGGGCCTGGCCCTCGACCACGGCGGGCACCTGAGCCACGGAATGAAGCTGAACGTTTCCGGCAAGCTCTACAACGTGGTGCCGTACCACGTGTCGAGAGACGATCTTCGGGTTGACATGGACGAGGTCGCAAGGCTTGCGGAGGAAACCCGGCCGAACCTGATCGTGGCGGGCTGGTCTGCCTATCCCCGTCAGCTCGATTTCGCCGCTTTCCGGGAAATCGCCGACTCGGTCGGTGCGAAGCTCATGGTCGACATGGCACATTTCGCCGGACTGGTCGCGGCCGGCGAGCATCCGAACCCTGTCCCGCATGCCGACGTGGTCACCACCACGATTCACAAGACACTGGGCGGACCGCGGAGCGGCATGATCCTCAGTACCGAAGAACTGAAGGCGGACGTCAACCGCGCGGTCTTCCCCGGCCAGCAGGGTGGTCCGCTGATGCATGTGATCGCGGCCAAGGCGGTCGCCCTCGGAATCGCTTCCACCGACGTCTTCGCCGAACGTCAGCGGCGCACCGTCGAGAACGCGCAGGCGCTCGCGGCCGGCCTGATCGATGGCGGCATCGACGTCCTCACCGACGGCACCGACGTTCATCTTGTCCTCGTCGACCTGACCTCGACCGGGCTCGACGGGCAGACCGGCGAGGATCGCCTCGACCAGGTCGGGATCACCGTCAACCGCAACGCGATTCCCTTCGACGAGCGCCCGCCGATGAATCCTTCCGGCCTGAGGATCGGAACGCCGGCGCTCTCGACCCGGGGCTTCCAGCCGGAAGACATGACCGAGATCGCGCAGATCATCAGCACGGCGCTCGGCCCCGACTTCGAGGTCCAACGGGATTCGCTCGCCGCCCGCAGCCAGGCGCTCATGGACAAGTACCCCCTCTACCCGGGGTTGGGCTGATCCACAGCATCCGTCAAGGGCGGCCGTACCCGCGGAGGATCCGAAGATGAAGGTCTGGTTCGACTGCACGGCTGCGGCCCACCCGGTGGTGCTGCGGCCGGTGATCGAGCGTTTCCGTGAGCGGGGCGACGAGATCCTGGTCACCGCCCGCGAAAACGGGGAGACGGTCGGTAATCTCGAGCGGCTCGGAATCCCGCATCTGGTGGTCGGCGAGCACGGCGGCGCCGGCAAGTTCGGCAAGGCCTGGGCCCTGGCCAGTCGATCGACCCGGCTGGCGCGTCCGGTCTGGAAGTACCGGCCGGACCTGGCGGTGGCACACGGCTCGGTCGACCTCGCCGTGCTGTCCCGCTCCTTCTTCATCCCCTCGGCCCAGATGCAGGACTACGAATTCGCCGGACTCCAGCGGAAGATCGCCTGGAAGGTGGCCAGACGCGTACTGGTCCCGGACTCGATCCCGGTCGACCGGCTGGTCAAGGCCGGCGCGAAGGAGGAGAAGCTGGTCCGCTTTCCCGGGCTGAAGGAGGACTACTACCTGGCTGACTTCGAACCGGACAGTTCGGTGCTCTCCGCGATGGGCATTGACCTTCAGCGGATCCTGGTCATCATCCGCCCGCCGCCCGAGACCGCCGCCTACCACGCTGACAATCCCCTCTACGAGCAGGTCATCGACCGCCTCGCCACGGCGGAAGGCGTGACCGCGGTGGTGATTCCGCGAACCCCGGCCCAGGGGGAAAGGGTCAGGGGGAGGAACTCGCCGAACCTGATCGTCCCCGACCGGGCGGTTGACGCCCAGAGCCTGATCGCCTTCGCCGACCTCGTGGTCAGCGCAGGTGGCACCATGAATCGCGAGGCGGTCGCCCTCGGCACCCCGGTCTACACCACCTTCGCCGGGAAGATGGGAGGGGTGGACGAAGCCCTGATCACCGACGGCAGCCTGAAGCTGCTGGAAAGCCCCGGGGAATTCGAACTCGTCAAGCGGAACGACCCCACCGGTCCGAGAAACCCCCGCGACCCGGAAATCCTCGTCGAAGCGATGCTGGGAGCTCTCGGCTGATCGAAACGCCGTCCGTCGGACGGTCGTGGGAATCTTTCTTCCATGGTTGACGGGATCGATGCCGTCTGGGCCTTCCTCACGGCGGCTCTGATCACTCTCCTTCTGGTTCGGCCCGCCGAGCGCCTCGCCCGGAGGGTGGATGCGATCGATGAGCCCGGGCCCCGCAGCCAGCACACCGACCCGACCCCCCGGATGTCCGGCCTGGCGATCCTCGCCGGAATCCAGGTGGCCGGCTGGATCTGGCTGCCGATCGACACCGAGACCCTGAGCATCCTGCTCGGGGCGGTGGTCGTTTCGATGATCGGTGCGCTGGACGACATGTTCGATCTGCCGGCCGGTCTCAAACTGTTCGGCCAGCTGGGAGCCGCGACGATTCCGGTGGTCGGCGGCGTTTACCCGGCCAACCTGACGGTCCCGTTCTTCGGCGGCTTCGAATTGGGATGGGTCGCCTATCCGCTCACGGTGCTCGGTATCGCCCTGGTCATGAACATCGTCAACCTGATCGATGGAATCGACGGTCTCGCCGCCGGATTCTGCGCCATTGCGGCCGCGGCGATGGCGATCATCGCCGTATCGCTCCAGCGATACGAGGCCGGGGCGCTTGCTGCGATCACCGCCGGCGGCGCGATCGGGTTCCTCCGGTACGGCTTCCCGCCGGCCTCCAGCTTCATGGGCGACACCGGTTCGAACCTGCTCGGGTACATGATCGCCGTCGCGTCGGTACAGGGAGCGCTCAAGACCAACGCGGTGATCGCCCTGGTCTTCCCGCTGGTGATCCTCGCGGTGCCCCTCTTCGACACGGCCTTCGTGGTCGCCAAACGGATCAAGTACCACCAGCCGATATTCCAGGCCGACCGCTGGCATTTCCACCACCGGATGGCCAACATCGGCTTCTCCCAGCGGCGGACCCTGATGTACCTGTACGGCTGGACCCTCGTTCTCGCCCTGCTCGCGCTGGCCCTGCGCTTCGTCCCGTACAGCGACGACCGGGGCAATTTCGACCTGCTCTGGACGGCGATCATGGCGGTCGTACTGCTCGCCGCACTGGCGGTGACCGTGTACCTGGCCTTCGTGCTCGAAATCATCAAACGGCCGCGCTGGAAGGACGAAGGGCCCCCCTCCGACGAGCCCCCGGAGATGCCCTGATCGGGGCGTTCCCGCCAACGGCGGGTTTTCGGCTTGAATAAACGGATAGTGGCACCTGTCACTTTGCCGCAGGCGCACCGCGCCAACCCGCCTTTCTTGGATATAGTCGCCGTCCCTTGACGACGTATGCCGCAAAGACATCCCTCGAGGGGGAAATGGGTAGCAGCAGCCACTCAATGATCGCCTATCTGGACCTGTTGATTCTGGTCCTCGCGCTGCCTGTTTTCATCTTTGCCGGGTTCGACCTCGCCGGCTACGCAATAGCCGCCGTCGTCTGGATCGCCCAGCGGCTGATCCAGGTCTGGGCGGAGAGGCAGGCGAAGGTCCAGCTGGCCGCCGGTGAACGCACCCGGGCCATGGGTGCCGTCGCCGCCACTTCGCTGGCCCGTCCCTGGCTGATGTCGGCCGTCGTCCTGATCAGCTGCATCATCGACCGCGATGCCGGCCTCTACGCGGCGGCGCTGCTGGTTGTCCTTTTCACCTTGAACCTCGCCACTCGCGGGCTGGCCTACCTGCTCGGCAAAGACGAAAAGCCGGAGGAAGCCGCCCGATGAGCGACGCTGCAACTCACGACCAGATGCCTGACACCAAGACGGGTTTCAGCACCAAGACCAAGGTCTTCTTCGGGATCGCCATCTGGCTGGCCGTGGCCATCGCTTTCGGCCTGATCTTCGGATCTGACGGCAAGAACGAGGAGTTCAAGCCGCAGAACGAGTTCAAGCTCGACCCCTGGATCAACATCAACCTCGGCGGCATCGACCTTTCGATCAACCGGGCCGTCCTCTATCTCTTCCTTGCCTCGATCCTGACCATCACCGTCATGGTCTGGATCGCCCGCAAAATGCAGCAGAAGCCGAACCGCGTCCAGACCGCGATCGAGGTTGCCTACGACGTGACCAGGACCGACATCACCCGCAACAACATCGACGACGAACGGCTGGCCACCAAGTGGTTCCCGTTCCTCGCCAGTCTCTTTTTCTTCATCTTCTTCTCGAACATGCTCGGCTACATCCCGCTGCCGACCAACACCCACGAGACGATCGACATCTTCGGAATCGGCATTCCCGCTTTCGCCCTGTACGCGGCGACCGCGAACATCGCCATTCCGCTGGTCCTGACCCTGGTCGTCTGGGTCTCGTACCACGTCGAAGGCATCCGGGCCAAGGGTTTCGTCAAGTACCTGGCCAGCTGGCTTCCCTCCGGGCTTGAAGACATGAACCCCTTCGGCAAGGCGGCGATCTTCCTGATCGAGGTGGTTTCCCACTTCGTCCGTCTGATCTCGCTCTCCGTCCGACTTTTCGCCAACATCCTCGCCGGCCACCTCCTGCTGCTTTTCATGGGCGGCGGCCTGGCAGTTCTGCTCGGTATCGCCGCACTCGGTGTCCTCACCTACCCGATGGCCTTCGCCTTCTACGTATTCGAGGTCGGCATCGTGGCCACCCTGCAGGCATTCATCTTTTCCATCCTGACCGCTATCTACATCGGCGGAGCAACCGCCGAAAGTCACTAAAAAGGAGACCCTGTAATGGATCCCAGTTCCATCGTGCCCCTCGCCGAAGTCACCGGTGATGTCACTGACGCCGGCAAGGCGATCGCCCTGGGCGTAGGCGCCGGACTCGGCTCGATTGGCGCCGGCATCGGCATCGGCTTCATCTTCGGCAAGGAGATCGAGTCGGTCGCCCGTCAGCCCGAGCTCGCTTCCGAGCTCCAGTCGATCCGCTGGCTCGGCTTCGCTCTGACCGAGGCCGTCGCCTTCTACACCTTCATCTTCGCGCTGATCGCGTTCTTCCTGTAGGCCGACCGTGGAGCCTGTTCTCTCACATATCGCGACCGTGCTGCCGCTGGCAGCCGAAGCGGCCGAGGAAGAGGGCGGCAGCTTCCTGGTGACGCCGGGCGTGGGTCTGATGATCTGGACCCTGGTGCTCTTCGGCTTCACCTTCTGGGTGCTGAAGAAGTTCGCCTTCCCGCTTATCGGCGAGGCCCTCGACAAGCGCGCGGCAACCATCCGCGAGAGCATCGAAGCTGCCGAGAAGCAGAAGGAAGAATCGGACAAGCTGCTGGCCGACTACCGCCAGCGACTGACCGAAGCTCGCGAGCAGGCCGACGAAATCGTCGCCAAGGCCCGCAAGGCAGCCGAGACGACCAAGTCGGAAGCGACTGCCGACGGGCAGGCCAAGCGCGAAGAGCTGGTCGACGCGGCCCGCAAGGACATCGAGATCGAGAAGACCAAGGCTCTCGATGACATCCGCAAGGAAGTCGCCAATCTGACCGTTCTCGCGACCGAACGGGTGACCCGCAAGTCGCTCGACGACTCCGCCCACAAGGAGCTGGTCGAAGACGCCCTTCGCGAGGTCGACTTCTCGGCCCTGGCCGGCGAGGATCGGAACAACTGATGGAAGAACTGGCTCGGGTATATGCCGAGTCCCTCTTTGGCGTAGCCAGGGAGAAGGGCGAGCTGGACGAAGTGCAGGCGCAGCTTGCCCAGTTCAGCGATGCCCTCGAAGGAAACCGCGAGCTCGCGGTCTTCTTCTTCAGCCCCTCTTTTTCATCCCAGGAGAAGCTCGACGGTCTGAACAGGGCGGTCGAGGGGGCGAACCCGGAAGTTCTCAACTTCCTCGAACTGCTCATCGAAAAGCACCGAATGCCGGCCATTTTCCGGATCAGGCAGCGTTTCGATGAACTCTGGAAGAAGGAAAACGACCGTATCGAGGTCACCGTAACTTCAGCCATCGAGCTCGATCCGGCGGTGGCCCAGGAGGTCGCCGGCGCGGTCGAGAAGCAGACCGGCAAGAAAGTGGACCTGACCAGCCGCGTCGATGATTCGATCATCGGCGGGCTCGTACTTCAGGTCGGGAACATGGTTCTCGACAGCAGCATTCGCAACAACTTGGAGAAACTCCGTCAGAGCGTGGCTCAGGCGGGCTAAGGAGGATTTAGACCGAGATGCAGATCAAGCCAGATGAGATTGCCAGCATTCTGCGGCAGCGCATCGAGGGCATCGACCCCGGTAGCGCCGACCTGACCGAGGTTGGCACCGTGCTCTCGGTCGCTGACGGGATCGCCCGTATTCACGGGCTCGACAACTGCATGGCCCTCGAGATGCTCGACCTGCCCCACGGGGTGACCGGGCTGGCCCTCAACCTCGAGGCAGACAACGTCGGCGCCGTGCTCTTCGGTGACTGGGACAAGATCGTCGAAGGCGACACGGTCAAGCGCACCGGCCGCCTGCTCGAGATCCCGGTCGGCGAGGAATACCTCGGCCGCATGGTCGACCCGCTCGGCCGTCCGCTCGACGGCAAGGGCGACATCAACTCCGGCAAGACCCGCCCGGCCGAGTTCAAGGCGCCCGGCGTGATCAGCCGGCAGCCCGTCCGCGAGCCGCTCCAGACCGGCATAAAGTCGATCGACGGCATGATCCCGATTGGTCGTGGACAGCGCGAGCTGATCATCGG
>JAGQUR010000150.1 GCA_020438395.1 Solirubrobacterales bacterium
CGGCAACGTCTGGGAGTGGACGAGCGACTGGTATTCGGACAGCCACCCGGAACCGGCCAGTCGCTGCTGTGCTCCGGTCAATCTCCGGGGAGTGAGCGTCGAAGCCAGCCGCGATCCAGCCAGCGGCATTCCACGGAAGGTCCTCAAGGGCGGGTCTTTCCTCTGTGCCGAGAACTACTGCTCCCGCTACCGGCCTGCCGCGCGGATCCCGGAAAGCATCGAGAGCTCCACGGTTCACATCTCCTTCCGCTGCGTCAGACCGGCCGGATAGGGTTCATGCGGCCGCCGGGCCGTCCCCCGGCGGACTGCCAAACATGAAACCGATGGAGGAGTTCAATGCCTGAAACCAGTGGTTCACAGCCCCCGGGAGGTTCGGCCGCCTGGGCGTCATGGGTCGCGTTCGCCGGCATCATGCTGATGCTGATCGGCGTCTTCAGCGTGATTGCCGGCCTGGCCGCGCTGACCGACGACGGATACATCAAGAACGCATCCCTTCACGAGGTCTTCCTTGTCAGTTTCAAGGCCCTGGGTGTGTTCTGGATCCTGATCGGGATCCTCAAGGTGATGACCGGATGGGCGCTGATCCAGGGTCGAGAATGGGCCCGGATCGTTACCGTGATCCTTGTCTTCCTCTCGGCGATCAGTCATCTGCTCGACCTGACCTCGCAGCCCTACCTGAGCGTCCTGATGATCGCTCTTGACGTGGTCATTCTCTACGGCGTGACGGTTCGCTGGCAGGCCGCGAAGATCGGCATGGGGGACTGACTCGCAGGCCCGGGCTTCAAAGCTGAAGGCCTGGGTATCGAAGCTGCCCGAACCGCTGCGTCGGTTCGGGGCCGCCTGCTGGGAAGTTCTCCTGTCGTTCGATCGTTCGGCGGGGACCCGGCAGGCGGCACAACTCAGCTTCTACGTGCTGATGACCTTTCCGGCACTGCTGCTGCTGGCCGTCTGGATCCTCAGCAACGTCTTTGATTCGCCGGGCGTTCGCGAAGACCTGATCCGGGAAATAATCGGGAACCTGCCCCTGCAGGAGGTCGAGGGGCGCAAGGAACTCGAGAATCTCCTCGATCAGTTGACCCGAGGTGCGGGCGGGATCGGCCTGGTGACGGCAGCAGTCCTCTTCTACTCGAGCAGCGCCGCGATCGGAGCCCTGCGGCATGCGGTGGAGACCGCCAATGAAAAGGGGCTGTCCGGACCCCCGTTCCCGAAGAACAAGGGACTGGACATCCTGATCATGCTGGTCACGCTGCCGGCTGCGCTGATCTTCATTTCCCTGGTCCTCTCCCGGGACCTCGCCACGGTGGTTGACGAGAGCAACCTGCTGACCTGGGTTGCCGCGAATCTCGGCGGTCCGGCCGGAATCTTCGCGGCGGGAGTGATCTTCTACACATGGATCTTCTGGGTCCTGAACCCGGGCCATTCCACCTGGTCCAGCGCCGCGGTTGGCGCGGTCTTCGCCTCTCTGGTCATCTGGCTGGTCTGGGCCGGCCTGAAGGTCTGGTTCGGAATCTCCGGAGGCGGCAGCACTGTGTACGGGGTCCTGGCCGGCTTCCTGGGCATGCTGCTCTTCCTGAATCTCGCTTCGATGGGGGTCGTTCTGGGTGCTCACGTGTCCGCGATATGGCGCGTTCACCGTGAATCCGGGGGGAGCGACCCTGACGCCGCCGCCGTGAAGGGATAGATTCAGGCCATGGGCTGCTTCGTTGTTCTCTTCGCACTGATCTCACCGCGCCTGGCGCTGTTCTTCATCCTGATCTTCTCCGACTGGATCGGTCAGGCCATCGACGGCTGGGTAGTCCCGATGCTGGGCTTCTTCTTTCTGCCCTGGACCCTGCTCGCCTATGTGGTGATGTGGCAGGTGAGCCCGCATGGGGTGGAAGGTTTCGACTGGTTCATCGTCGGCTTCGGCTTCGTGGTGGACATCGCCTCGTACGCACGCACCTCCCAGTCCAGGCAGAACTGAATTTCCATGGTCCCTAGTGGACCCAGACTTTCAGGGCGACAATCACCAGTCCGAAGCAGGCATTGATACTGCCGATCAAGATGCGCCGGCCCCAGGTCATTCCGTCCCGGGCTCCGATCAGCAGCCCGGTGCAGAAGAGCACGACAAGGCCTGCTGCCATCGCCACCCAGGTCGCCGAGTCCGTGTCCATCGGCGTGACCACGGTTAGCAGCATGGCCGCCGAGGGGATCAGTGCCCCCTGGACCAGCGGCCATTCCCGGCGCAGGGCGACCCTTGCGACCTTGCCGGCTTCCGTGAACCGGGCGTAGCCCTCGGCCACGATGTCGGAGTAGACGTGGGCCAGCCAGAAGATGAGCGCCGTGATGGCGGCCCAGAACGCGATCAGCACAGGACCCAGCGAAGGGTCCTTGGCCGAAGTGGCGATCACGGCCATCGAGACGATGGTTCCGTAGATCGCACCGGCGTAGTTCGTCTTCTCGTCCTTGTTCAAGGCCGGGAACGATAGAGCAGCCCCTCCCGGAAAATGGCCATGCCGAAGCCGTTCAAACTTACAAGTCAGTTGACTGACTTGTTGTATATTCCGGGCATGCCGGAGGAGAGGGTCGGGTGACCGGGGAACGCAGGCAGCAGAAGGACCGGACTGCGGCGACCCGCGCAGCCGTGCTCGAAGCCACATTCGAGTTGCTGGTCGAGAGAGGCTACGGCGGGACATCCACCCGTCTGGCCGCCGAGAAGGCCGGAGTATCCCTTGGCGCACTTCAGCATCACTTCCGGACCAAGGCCGAACTGACGGTCGAGGCCATGCGGTTCGCGAGTGACCGGCTGGCCGAAGAGTTCGTTTCCGCGGTACCCAGGGACGGGGACGAGATCGAACGGGTGCCGCTGGTCCTCGATCGCCTTTACGTGGTGTTTCGCGGCCAGACCTTCGCCGCGGTAATGGAACTTCACCTGGCGGCCCGCACCGACGAGAGCCTTCGCGAGCCGATCAGGCAGCTTCACGAAGCCGACCAGAAACGGATCCGCGACAGCGCGATCGCGCTGATGCCCGGGGTCGCCCGGCAGCCCGGATTCGACGCCTGGCTGCAGATGTCGGTTGCCGCGATCCGGGGGATGGTGGTTACCACCATGGGCGTTGATGACGTCGCCGATGAATGGCAGATGCTGCGACAGCAGTTGCTGGATTCGGCAGGGGAGTTGCTGGGGCAGGAGTCCGCATGAACTTTGAAGGGGGCCGGCTGCCCGCCGGCCCGTGATCAGGCCTTCTCGAGGATCGGATCCTCGGCCAGATCGGGGGCCAGCGGCTCGCCCCTGGGGTCCCTGTTGTCCACCAGATGGCCTTCGAGGCTCACGTTGGGGAGAACCTTGTCCAGCCAGCCGGGCAGCCACCAGGCCCTGTCGCCGAGCAGGGTAACCACGGCCGGGGCAATCACCAGTCGGACGATCAGCACGTCGATCAGGATCGCCAGACCCAGTCCGATACCCATCATCTTCGCGACGACGTCATCCTGGGTCACGAAGGCGGAGAAGACCGAGGCCATGATCAATCCGGCGAACAGGATCACCTTGCCAATCCGGGAAAGTCCGTGAATCACACTTTCCCGGGGACGGTCTCCCTCGTTGTAGGCCTCGTGGATCCGGGAGAGCAGGAAGACGTTGTAGTCCATCGAGAGCCCGAAGAGGATCGCGAAGATCATGACCGGGATGAAGGACATGATCGGCACGCCGCTGTCGACTCCGATCAGGCTCGCCCCGATTCCCTTCTGGAAGACGGCGACCACAACTCCGTAGGCGGCGCCGACCGAGAGCAGGTTGAAGACCGCCGAGACGAGTGGTATCCACAGCGAGCGGAAGGCGGCCATGAGGAGCAGCACCGACAGCCCGATCACCACGAGGATGAAGACCGGTAGCCGTTCCGACACCTTGTCCGAGAAGTCCTCGAAGCTGGCGGTGTTGCCGCCGACGTAGGCATTCAGGCCGGTTCCCTGCGTGGCGTCCGGGAGGACGGTGGTTCTGAGCTCCGCGAGCAGGTCGCTGGTCGCCGAATCCTGGGGCGAGGTGGTGGGAATCAGGAAGATCGTCGCCATCTGGTTGTCCTCGCTGGGCGTGGCCGGTGACACGTTTGCCACGCCGTCGACCTTGCGCAGGTCATCGACGATGGCGTTCAGTTCGGCCTTGCTCTGATCGGCCCCGTCGGGGGTGTCGACGGCGATCAGGAAGGGTCCGTTCACGCCCTTGCCGAAACCTTCGCTGACCAGGTCATAGGCGACCCGCTGTGTCTTGCCTTCAGGCTGGTTTCCGTCATCGGGCGAGCCGAGGCGCATGTCGAGCAGGGGGGAGGCGAAGACGAGCAGGATGAGCACCCCGACGGCGATTGCGATCCAGGGCTTGCCGGTGATCCGCTCGGCCCAGCGGCCGAAGGCCGGCGACGGCAGGACGTGTTTGAGCTTCTTGGGTTTCAGCCAGCGCTGGAGTGCGCCGATCATGATCGGCAGGAAGGTCAGAGCCGATACGACGACCGCGGCGACTCCGATTGCCGCGCCAATCCCCATCTTGCCGATCAGCGGGATGCCGATCACGAGGAGCCCGGCGATCGCGACCATCACGATCAGGCCGGCCGCCAGAACGGCCGACCCGGAGGTGGCGGCCGATTTCGCCGCGGCATCACGGGTCGAGTCTCCGGCCGCTGCCTGCTCCCTGTAGCGGCCGAGGATCAACAGCGAGTAGTCGATCCCGGCGCCAAGGCCGAGCATCATCGCGATGGTTGCGGCAAAGTCAGGCAGGCCGAGCGGGGCGGCGAGGATGACCAGCAGCATCTGACCGACCATCACGCCGATGAGGGCGCCGAGCAGGGTGGCGATCATGGCCGCGAATGAACGGAAGAGGAAGGTGAGCAGGAAGATCGCGATGATCACGCCGATGAGTTCGCCGACCGGTGCCTGCTCCTGCTGGCCGGCATCGATCACGATGCCGCGCATCGCCACTTCCACGCCGTCACTCTTGACCGGGTCGGTGGCGTCCTCGAGTCGTTCCGACTGGACCTTCGTTATGTCCCCGAAGTCGAGGTCGTACCGAACGTCTACATAGGCGATCTTTCCGTCTTTCGAGACCGCTCCCGACTTCTCGGCGAACGGATCACTGGCCGTGAGCACATCCGGCTGCTGCTTGATCTCGCCAAGTGATTCCCTGATCGCCTGCTTCGTCGAAGGCTGCTCGACGGTTCCCTCGGTTGCGTCGAAGACGATTGTGGCGTCGACGCCGGCCAGGGCGGGGCTGTGCTCCTCAAAGAGGTCATAGGCCTGCTGGCTCTCGGTGCCGGGAACATCGAAGTTCTCGGGCGGTGCCTCGCCGGCCGAGGCAGAAAGGATGCCGATCAGCACGACCGAGGCCAGGGCCATGGCGAGGGCGATTATCCAGTGGCCGGTTATCCAGCGGGCGAGACGGGCGAGAAGGTCAGACATCGGACTCCAGAGGTGAGGGGAAGGAGGGAAGGCGGGAAATTATCACAACAACTGCAAAACTGCAGTCTATGCAGATTCAGTGGAAATCTCCGGGTGTGCCCATTGTCAGCGAACCAGGCCTGCGAGCGCGCAAGAAGGCGAAGACCCGTGCGACCATCGTAAGGGTTGCCCTCGACCTGTTCGCCGAACAGGGATACAGCCAGACGACGATAGCCCAGGTCGCCGAGGCTGCCGACGTCTCGCCGAGAACGGTCTCCACCTACTTTCCCGCCAAGGAAGACATCGTCTTCGACGTCAGCAGCGGCAGCAAGGAGCGGCTGGTCGAGGCAATCCAGCGGCGCCCCGAAGGGCAGGACACGATGGCGGCCCTGAAGGAATGGCTGCTTGAGGAACGCCAAGTCCTTGACCACGACCGGGACCTCCACGCCTGTCAGCGGCTGGTGATCGACCGGGAGGAGTCACTGCTTCAGCACGAGCAGGCGCTTTTCAGGGAATTTGAACTCGTACTTGCCGAAGGACTGGCCCAGGACCTCGACCTTCCGCCATCGGATCCGAAACCACGAATGGCTGCGGCCGCGGCAATGGCTGCCTTCGACCTGATCCACGACGAAGGGCATGCCGAACGGCACGAGGGGCAGATCCCGACGATCGAGGAACAACTCGATCTTCTTGATCAGGCGCTGGCCTTCATCAACGGCGGGGTTTCGGCGCTCCGCCAGGGCCGGAAGGGGCCTTAAAGACCACTGCCCCGGCGGGGGAAGCCGGGGCAGTGAGTTCCTCCGGGAGGGGGAAGCTGTCTAGAAGCCGCCGGGATGGCGGGCGGCGAAGCGCCCGGGGGTCGAGCGGAGGCTCTTGCTCCAGCCCGGTCCGTTGCCCGGGGTCATCGAGGTGTCAAACCGCAGGCCGGCGACGATCATGTACGCGTGGCTCGGGTTCGAGTAGACGGTGATCCACTTGCCCTTGCCGCGCCGCTTCCAGTTCATGAAGCCGGTCGAGGCGAGTGGGTAGGCGACGAAGCGGCCGCCGCGGAGCGCGTAGCTGACCGAGCCGGAGCAGTCATAGCCCCGGTCATTGAAGCTGGCGTGGCCGCCGCCGTAGACGTAGGGCTTGTTCCGGATCCGGTTGGCCCAGGCGATGACCTTCTTGACCCTGGCCGGGGCGCTGGCCGGAGCGTAGGCCTTGCCGCGGATCAGCCGGGCCTTGCGGATCGGCTTGCAACTGGTGGCGCCGACCGAGAGCCCGCCGCTGGAGGAGGCGGACTTGCAGGACGCGTCGGCCCGTGAGGGCGAGCCGAGGGTGAAGATGAGGCAACAGGCGAGCAGGCCTGTCAGGCCGACTGCAAGGCTGCGAACGAACGATCTCTGGGTTTGAGGGGATGAGGGGTAAATGCCGATCTCCTTTTCAGTGCCTGCGGAGTTAGCTGACGGGCTAGCGCTCTAGGAGTCGCGCTCTCACTCATCCGAGTGTGTTCGCCCCAACTACTTGGGTCCCCCGCTTTCCGGGCCAGTAGGTCCCGGAAATTCGGCGTATCGGTTTTCAGAAACACGAAGTGTAGAGGATTTACTAACGCTTTGCACATAAACGGCGTCCGACCTCTCGCAGATACCAATGCCCTAGTCTCTTGGTGGTGAAACCCGCCCGGCATCGAGAAGTAACGTTCGAACCCTTCGACGCAGGGTCCATTTCCAACTACGAAGCCAAATTCAAGGCCGCGGAGGAAGTGGCGAAAATGGCCGAATCCGGCCAGGTCATTGGTGCCGGATCCGGTTCCACGGCATTTCTGGCGGTGCGGGCGATCGCTTCGAGGGTACGTCACGGCGAACTCCACGACATCCGCCTGATTCCCACCTCGATCGAATCGGAACTGACGATCACGGGGCTCGGTCTGGTCCAGGCGGATCTGGCCGAGGTGGCGCCGGACTGGCTGTTCGATGGGGCGGACGAGGTTGATCCCGACCACAACCTGATCAAGGGCCGCGGGGGAGCGCTATTTCGGGAGAAGCTGCTGTTCGAGGCATGCCAGCTGCGACGGGTGCTGATCGATCCGTCGAAGCGGGTTGACCAGCTGGGCACCAACTTTGCGGTACCGGTCGAAGTAGTGCCGCGCGCCGCCTCCGTTGTGATCGCCGGCCTGAAGGCCCTCGGCGCCACCGAAACGGTCATCCGCACCGGGTCCGGCAAGGACGGGCCGGTTCTCACCGAGCAGGGAAACCTGCTGCTTGACTGCCGCTTCGAATCGATCGGTGACGGCCTCGAAGGCGAGATAAAGAAGATCGTCGGCGTGCTCGAGTCCGGGCTATTCCAGGGTTACGCGCCCGAGATCATCGAAGCCTGACCAGACGGCTCAGATGATCAGCCGGCGCGTCATCCGCCGGATCGCGATCCGCCAGAGCACGAAGGCCAGGATCAGAAGTCCGAGGAACCTCAGGGCATCGACCGGTTCGAGTCCGAAGCAGGCATCGCGGACCAGTTGCACTAGCTGGTAGAGCGGGTTGAACTGGGCGGCGATCTGGAATCCCTGCGGAAGCTGGTCGATCGGGAAGAACGTTCCCGCGACCAGGAACAGGGGAGTGATGACCAGGGTGGTCACGTAGTTGAACTGGTCGATCTTCGACACGGAAGCCGCCATGGTGATCCCGAAGGCAGAGAAGGCAAGGGCGGTGACGAAGGCGAAGATCGGCACCAGCAGCATGGTCGGCTCCGGCTCCAGCCCGAAGAACATGGTGACAATCAACGGGAAACAACCGAAGATCGCGGATCTCAGCCCGATCCAGAGCATCTCCGCGGTGACCAGTTCCTCGACGTCGACCGGGGCGGCGAGGATGGCGTCATATGTCCGCTGGAACCGTTCTTTCACGAAGGTACCGAACATCGCCGGCAGGGCCGACGAGAAGACCACGGCAGTGGCAACCAGCCCGGTGCCGACGAACTGCACGTAGTCGATTCCGTCCACGTCGGCGACCAGGGTCGAACCGAGTCCGAGACCGAAGGCCAGCAGATAGACGATCGGCTCGAAAGTGCTGGTGAACGCGGTTGACTTCCAGAAGGTCCGGAAATTTGCCAGCTCCCGACCCATCACTGCCAGGATCACGGCCGGCTCCAGTCGCCGGACTGTCCTCGCGCCTTCGGCGGACTTCATTCGGCTTCCTCGCCGGTCAGCATCACGAATACGTCCTCGAGCGATCCGGCCCGGTGTATCGCGTCATGGGGGACCAGTCCCGGCCCGGCCATTTCGGCCCCCACTATCGCGATGGCCGGTCCGGCCGAGCGCACCCTGAGCCCGGCGTCCTCGGCCGCCGAGCGGACCTCGTGCAGGCGGTCGGGAGGTCCGTACACCTCGGCCGTCTTTTCCCCGGCATGCTCGGCGATCAGCTCCTTCGGAGTGGCCCTGGCGATCACCCTGCCGTCCGCCACCACCGCCACCTCGTCGGCCAGCCGCTCGGCCTCTTCTATGTAGTGGGTCGACATCAGGATCGTGGTGCCGCGGGACCTGAGGCCGTCGATCAGGGTCCAGAGTTCGGTCCTGATCTGGGGATCGAGTCCCACCGTCGGTTCGTCGAGCAGCAGGAGTCTGGGTTCGTGAACCAGTCCGCGAGCGAGCAGGAGGCGCCTGCGCATGCCTCCCGAGAGTCGATCGACGGCTTCCTTGCGGCGGTCGGTCAGCCGGGCGATTTCCAGCGCCCGCTCGACCGCTGCGGGCACGTCGTCCACCCGGTAGAGCCGGGCAAAGACGGCCAGGTTCTCTTCTACGGTGACGTCGATGTCGAGGTTGTCGAGCTGGGGAACGACACCCATTTCCGCCCGCGCCTGCTTCGCTTCCCGCGGCAGCTTGTAGCCGAGGACCCGGATTTCCCCGGCGTCAGGAATGGCCTGGCCTGTGAGCATCTTCATCGTGGTCGATTTGCCGGCCCCGTTGGGTCCGAGAAGGCCAAGGCAGACGCCCTCCTCGACCACAAGATCGAGGCCATCAACCGCGTTGATCGGTCCGAAGCTCTTCTTCAGGTTGTGGAGTTCGATCGCGGGCATCCGGGCAGTCAATCAGACCCGGCGCGGCGGCCGGAACGGTCCGGGCCTCAAGAGCGCAGGACAGAAATCAGCTGGTCGACCAGCCGGTAATGAAGAGTCAGGCGCTGGACCGACAGCAGCCCCGACTTGACCTGCTCCTGAGCGGCCTGGCCCATTGCCCTAGATCGCTCGGGATCTGCCAGCAGAGAGTCGATCGCGGCGGCGAACGCGGGGTAATCGCGGGGGTCGTCGATCAAGATGCCGGACTCGCCGTCACGGATCTGGTCCTGGATGCCGCCGATACGGCTGGCGACCATCGGACGGGCCTTCCACATCCCCTCGGACACCGTGAGGCCGAATCCTTCGGCAAGGCTCTTCTGGACGATCAGGTCGGCGCGGCGCTGAATCGCGTTGACCATGAACGCGTTCTCCTCCAGGTCATCCATCGGCAGGCTCACCAGATGCACCCGTGAGCGGACGTCGGGGGCCAGATTCTCGAACTGTTCGAGAATCCCCTGATATACGGCCGCTCCCTCGGGATCGTCATCAACCCCGGAGCTGTCGGGGCCGACCAGGGCAAGGTGGACTTCCCGGTTCTTCATGTCGCGGGCAAACAGGGTGAGCAGCCCCTCATGGTCCTTGAGCTTGTCCCAGCGTGACACCTGCACCACCAGCGGAACGCCATCTTCGAGCGGAGTCTCCTGCACGACGACGCCTGCTCTCTCGACATGGCCGGTGCTGCCGTCGGATCGCTTGAAGGATGGCGGTGTTGCCGGCTTCTCCGGGCCGAGGCCGATCATTCCCAGCACCGCGTCACGGGTGGCCTTGTCCATGGGCTCGTTCTTCGGTGTGAACGCGTCGATTCCCGGGGGGATGACGACCCCCGAACCACGGGGGAGGACATCCCACATGTATGAGGGCCGGGAGAAGACGACCGCGTCGGCCGCACCGACTTCATCGGCGAGGAAACCCTGGGCACGCGCCGTGAAGTCGTTCGATTCATCGACTCCGATGTGGCAGCGCCAGATCACAGCGGCTCCGCGTTGCTTGAGCGCGGGGATCAGCCCGGCTGTCTGGGGGTCATGCAGGATCACGACGTCGTCGGCCGAGACCAGATCGGCCAGGTGGAGGCCGCTGTCGGTGAGGGACTCACGGTAGAAGCGCTTTTCCTCGGGTCCCAGAGCTCCGCCGTCGCCGGGATCACCATGGAAGTTGTTGTGAAGCCGCTTGGTCAGGCTGAAGAAGGGGGCCTCTTCCTGGAGCACTACCCAGCGGGTGTCGACCCCGTCGTCGAGAACGTAAGGAAGGTAGGCGCGCAGCATCTCGGCCACGCCGCCGCCGCGCGCGGTCGAGTTGACGTTCCAGATGATCCGGCCATCGAGTCGCTCCCGGGCCCCGCTCGCAACAACGTCGACCTCTTCGTACCCGGGTCCGAGCAGCTCCCGGTATCGCTCGATCGGTTGCGGGTCCAGCTGTACTTCTACGGGCTCGGCCATGGCGGCAAGTTATCGGGGTGTCCGGCGCAGGGGCGCGCCGGTCACCCTGTGTTTCCCTGTTTCCTTCGAATACCGGTTCTTCGGGACTTACTTGAGAGTCCGGATCAGCTTCTTGTTGATGAACTCCTGGATCCCGTAGGTGCCGAGCTCCCGGCCGAAGCCGGAGCGCTTGA
>JAGQUR010000151.1 GCA_020438395.1 Solirubrobacterales bacterium
GACTTGATGTCGTCACCGATGATCGGGAGTCCGGCTTCCTTGAAGCGGTTGTCCCAGTAGTCCTGGCTGGCGATGAAGACCGGCAGGCAGTTCACGAAACCGACGCCGGCAGCGATCGCCTGCTCGACGTACCACTTGACGGCATCTTCGGAGCCGACCGGCAGGTAGCAGACCAGGACGTCCGTCTTGGTGTCCTTGAGGATCTGGACGATGTCGGCGGTCGGACCGGGAGCCTTGGTGATGACCTGCTTGAGGTACTTGCCCAGGCCGTCGAGGGTCATGCCCCGTTCGACCGTGACGCCGAGGTTCGGGACGTCGGCGAACTTGATCGTGTCGTTCTGGCCGGACCACATCGCTTCGGAGAGGTCCTTGCCGACCTTCTCCTGATCGATGTCGAAGGCCGCGACGAACTCGATGTCGTTGACGTGGTATCCGCCGAGGTCGACGTGCATGAGGCCGGGAACCTGGTCGGACGGATCGGCGTCCTTGTAGTACTGGACTCCCTGGATGAAGGAGTTGGCGCAGTTGCCGACGCCGACGATGGCTACTCGTACCTTGTCGTCGCCGCCGCGGCTCGCGCCGTTTCCGTTAAGTCCGTTCTCAGTCATGGGTAAGCGAAAGTCTCCTGTGGTGGGATGGCATCTATTGCCGGTTGGGCTCCGGACCGCACGCTGAAAAGGGGCTGAAAAGCCACGCCTCATCCGGGCGCAGGGCCGGGTCGACCCCTAATGACACCACAAATCGGCCTCGGTTACAGGCATCCGGCCGGAAAAGTGACGGCCTTCACTCGGAGGCTTGTGCCGCGTCGAGCTTCTTCAGCTCGGTGCGCACGTGCCAGACCCGCTGCAGAGTGGTGATCGCGGTCAGCCCTGCCATCACATATATGGCGATCGGCAGGAGGTCGAAACCGGAGATTACTTCCTCCCCGCCAAGCACCAGCCCGGCCGAAAGGATCACGACCCGGACCGGCCGGGTGGCGATGCCGACCTTGCATTCGACACCGAGCGCCTCGGCGCGGGCCCGGGTGTAACTGACCATCAGCGATCCGAGTACGACGACCACGCACATGGCGGCGGCCACGCTGTCGCCGCTGTCAGCGAATTGCCAGGCGACGGCGGCCAGCACGATGCCCTCTTCGATCCGGTCGAGAGTCGAGTCGAGAAAGGCGCCGAACAGGGTGCCCTTGCCCGACATCCTCGAGTAGCGGCCGTCCAGCGTGTCCATCACCGAACCGATGATGAAAGCGATGCCGGCAAGGAAGAAATCACCGTGAAGAACCAGGCCGGCGGCAATCAGGTTGCCGACCAGACCCATCATCGAAATCGCGTTCGGCGTCAGACGGGACTGGATCAGTGCGTTGCGGGCCTGCTCCCTGAATTCCTGGGCTGGCCTGCGCGGACCGTTCTGGCCGCCTCCCGGGCCGGACGAAGACTCCATGCCGGGAACTCTAGTCCGTCACCGGTCGGGACGGCAGTCGCGATCGGAGCCGAACCGGGCGCCGGGGCTGAAATCTGCCGCGACCTTCAACTGGCCGGGCCGGTCGAGCGTCACCAGGGTCCAGTCACCCGGGCCCGGCTCCACGCAGCCGAAGCCGCTTTCGACGCGCCAGTAAGGGGTGGAACGAATCCGCACCTCGTAGGACCCGGAAATTGGCGCCGCGACCGTGAAGCCGTCGGTGTCCAGCCCGGTCAGCCGGGCCGGCCGCGTGACCATCGGCCTGGCGTCGATCACCTTGAAGAGCTGCCAGTCACCGCCGACCGGAATCCGCTTCAGGTAGGGCAGGCCGCTCCTGATCAGGGCCGCTTCCTTGACGCCCGCATAGTCGAGTTCGGTGTTGGGCAGGGCGACGTAGCCGACTGCAAGTCGATCGAGCCACTGCCGGTAGCGAGCCGCGCCGAGGTGGTCCGCGTAAAAGAGCGGGTTCAGGTTGCGGTCGGTCTGTCGCTCCCAGCCGCGGGCCAGCGGAAACTCCGGGGCCGTCCGGGCCGACTCCCAGTGAGAGGCGACCGGAACCACCTCGACGCGGGCAGGCTCCCTGGCCAGACGGGGCTCAAGGGCCTCCGCCAGCGGCTGGTAGAAGGCCTTTGTGACGGCCGGCTCGTCATCGACCAGCTCCAGATCCCGGATCACCGGGCCGGTTTGCCACCAGACGATCAGCGGCAGGAGCAGGACGAGAACCCCGCGGCGCCAGAGCTTCGGCGTAAGCGGCTCGGCTGTCAGGGCGCAGAGCAGAACCGGTCCGAGCAGCAGCGCTCCGAGCCGGTTGACGTTGCCGCCCATCGGGGTACTCAGAACATAGGAAGCGACCAGCGCCGCCGCGTAGACGAGCATGCCGACCCGGACCAGCCGCTGGCCCTGCGGCACCATCGCCGCGCTGACCAGAGTCAGGACGATCGCCGGCATGAAGCTCGAGGTGACATAGGGCTCGTCACCGCCACCGGGAAACAGGAGGGCGACCCCGGCAGCGACCAGGAACGAAACAACGGCCAGTTCGAGGCCGCGACGGTCGGGGCGCTCGGCAAGGTAGTGCGAGAAACCGAGGCAGGCAAGGAAAAGGGCGGCAACCGGGCTGGCCAGCCCGACCGACCCGGCCAGGATCAGGGCGGGAATCCGTTGGTCACGCTGCGCGGCAAAGACCGCGGCCATCGCGAGCAGGGCGCCAAGCGCGAAGGTGACCCTGCCGGAGAACAGGCTGATCGTCGCCGCGAAGGCGAACCAGATCGCGCCCGCCTGTGCCCGCTCGCCCCATTCGCGACGGACTATCAGGGTGAAGAGGATGACCGTCCCGACCACCGCCAGCGATCCCATGACCCGGAAGCCCAGCCAGGCGCCGAGCGGCGGTGACAGCAGCGAGTACGAGGGAAGGTAGTGCCCGCCGAACCAGTAGTTGTTCCAGACGGTCGGTCCCGAAAGCTCGAAAAGCTCGGTTCGGAAGGTCTGGGCCGCGTGGTCGGCGCTGTGGGGCGCCATGACCAGGTAGACGATCGCCAGACCGACCACCACCAGCAGTGGTGCGGCCATGAATCCCCAGGTTGCCGGGCTGGTCAGGGAACGGAGTCGCACCGCTGGTTCCTCCGTCAGGCCTCGGCCCGTTGCTGCTCCGCCTCGCGACTCCAGGCCCAGGTCTCGGGTTTGATTTCGGCCAGGACCCTGGACGCGATCAGGAAGGAGAGCCCGGCGACGCCCCAGCCGAGCACAGCGTCGACCCAATAGTGGTTGGCAGTAACGATCGTGACCCAGGCGACCAGCAGCGGCCAGCCCGCCCAGAAGGCGCGGGCAAACCAGTTCTTGCAGACCATGAAGCCGGTGCTGCCGATCATCAGGGCGACCGCACAGTGCATGGACGGCACCGCGGCGAAGGGATTGATGAAGAGCTTGGCCACGGCCGAATCGTGGTTGACGCTGGACTGCGCGTTGACCGTGTCGATGAACCCGTATTCCGGGTACATGCGCGGAGGCGCGGTCGGGAAGCCGATGTACCCGACCAGGGCCAGTCCCATCGAGACGAAAAGCATGTTGCGGAAGAAGTAGTAGTAGTCGTTGCGGAACAGGTACATCCAGATCAGGAAGCCCAGCGCGACCGTGAACTGACTGTTCAGGTAGATCGTGTTGGCGAAGTCGATCAGCCAGTCGAAGTTGTGGAGCAGGCCCTGCAGGCCCGGCTCGAAGAAGAGCCCCAGGGTGCGCTCGGTGTCGATCACCCGCTCGCCGTTCGCGAAGGCGATGTTGGCGCGTCCGTCCGCCAGTCCGCGCGACACCTCATAGACGGTGTCGGCGAGCACGTAGAGCAACAGCTGACGGAAGAGATCCGGCCAGCCGCGGGGGAGCCAGTCCCCGATCCGGACGATCAGCGCGGGCATGACGGACCAGTCTAGTGCCGTCCACAGATTTCTCACAGGATGGCTGTATTAGGCTGCGGTTTCCCGCAGATGGATCCCGCAAGCCAAGCCCAAGTACAGCTCGGCGACTCCCGCCCGATCGCCTGTCTGGGCGAGGCGATCGTGGACCTGATCTGCGAGCGGAACCTGGGCCCGGGCGAGACCCCCGAAGCTTTCGTTCCGTGGCCGGGAGGAGCCCTCGCGAACGTGGCGGTGGCGATCGCCCGGGGCGGGGTGCCATCGGCCCTGGTCGGAGGGGTGGGTGGCGATGGCTGGGGCAGGTGGCTGGCCGGCGGCCTGGAGGAAGCCGGTGTTTCGACCGGCTGGCTCGCCTTTCTCGACGGTGCCGACACCCCGGTGGCGCTGGTCGAATTCGGTGCCGACAACGAACCGTCCTTCCAGGTCTACGGCGAGCACATCGGCCCGACCATGGCCGCAACCTCGGGCTTCCTTGACCAGGCGGTGGCCGGCTCCCAGGCGCTGATCGTCGGTTCGAACACGATGGTCGGGGAGACGGAACGGGAGGTCACCCGGCGGGCGGTCGCGATGGCCGCCGCGGCCGGGATGCCGATACTGCTCGATCCGAATCACCGGCCGAACCGCTGGGCGAGCGACGACCCGGCCCGGGAGTTCTGCCGGGAGCTGACCGAGGCAGCGACCGTGGTCAAGCTGAATCGTGGAGAGGCCGAGCTGATCACCGGACTCGCCGACCCGATGGCGGCGGCCCGGGAACTGGTTTCGCTCGGTCCCGAACTGGTCCTGGTCACCGACGGCGAAGGCACGGTGGTTACCGCGGGAGCGGTCGAGACGAGCCACCAGCCGGAGTCCGCGCCGACGGTCAGCCCGCTCGGCGCCGGCGATGCCTTCATGGGCGGCCTGGCCGCGGGTCTGGCCCGACTTGGCTGGGATCTGGCCCGGGCCGGCGAGGTTCTGCCCGGGGCGGCTGCCGCGGCGGCGGCGGTCTGCGGAAGCTGGGGAGCCCAGTAGGCCTTGGCTGGCTGGCAGCCGAAGGTGGCGAAGGCCGACTGGAAACGTCCGTCCCGGGCGCGTGTCCGCGCGATCCGCGACCGGCTTCGCGAGATGTACGGACGGCCGATGAACCTGCCCCACCGCCAGCCGATCGACGAGCTGGTCCGGACCATCCTCTCCCAGGCGACCAGCGACGCCAACCGCGACCGCGCATTCGCCGGCCTCAAGGAACAGTTCGAAGATTGGGAATCCGTACGAGACGCACCTGAGGCCGAGGTCGAGGCGGCAATCCGTCCCGGCGGGCTAAGTCGCCAGAAGGCACCGCGGATCCAGGCGGTCCTCCGGGAGATCGAGGATCTCGACCTCGGCTGGCTGGAGCACGCTGACCGTCTCGAGGCGATGGAATTCCTGACCGGGTTGCCGGGGGTAGGTCGCAAGACGGCCGCCTGCGTGCAGGTCTTCACCTGGAACCGGCCGGAGATTCCGGTCGACGTCCACGTCTTCCGGATCGGCGGTCGCCTCGGGCTGTTCCGCCCGAACGCCTCGTTCGAAGAAGCGCACGACGAGATGCTCGCCCTGGTCGACCCGGAGGACTCCTACGAATTCCACATGAACCTGATCCGGCATGGCCGCACTCTGTGCCGCCCGAAGCCGCTCTGCCGTGAATGTGCCCTGCGGCGGATGTGCCCCTACGGACGCGGACCGGGGTCCGAAAGGTAATATCCCCGCTGTTCGGCGCACCGTCCAATTTTTGCGCCAGCCACACATGAACAAGAAGCCCTTTGTCATATTCGGTCTCGTCCTGGTCCTGCTTGCGGTAGTGATCCCGTTCTGGGCATTCGAGCGCGACGGAAACACCGCCAACAACGACGGTGTCCCGCCCGAGGACACACCCGGCAAGCAGCTCTTCCAGACCAACTGCGGCAACTGCCACACGCTTTACGCAGCGGGTACCGACGGCGATTTCGGCCCGAACCTGGACATGAAGCTCGCTCCGGCCGGACCGGCCGCTGACAAGACCGCCGTGGCAGGCATCAAGACCCAGGTCCTGACCGCGCTCGAAGAGGGCGCCGACAGCCCGGATGTGCCCGGCCGCATGCCGGCCGGAATCGTCACCGGCGCGGTGGCTGAAGAGATCGCCAACTTCGTCGCGCATTACGCCGGCGAAGGCTGATCCGAACCTTCCGGGCCTGAACCGGGTTTATTCTCCTGAGAGCGGTTGGGGAACCGCAAAAGACGTGTTGCCGCGTCTCGCCCCAGACCAAAAGGAGAGAACTTGATGTTCAACATGACGGGCCGACCGGCCCCCCTCGGCCGAAACAGGGCCTTCCTTGCGTTGGTGTTTGCCCTCGTGGGCGCCCTCGCGATGACCGCGCTTGTGGCCCAGCCGGCCGACGCAAAGCGAAAGAAGAAGCCGAACACGGTCAAGGTGATGACCAGGAACCTTTACCTGGGCGCCGACCTCGGTCCGGCAGTGAATTCCAGCGGTCCGGCTGACTTCGTCAGCAAGAACGGCCAGATCCTGCGGGATGTGGACACCAACAACTTCCCGGCCCGGGCCAAGGGTCTCGCGAACGAGATCAAGAAGGTCAGCCCCGACCTGGTCGGCCTGCAGGAACTCGCGCTCTGGCGCACCGGTGATCCCAGCCTTTCCCCGGCAATCTCGGGCAACTACGTCGCCTCCACGGTGCATGTGGACTACCTCAAGGAGCTGATGAAGCAGCTCAACAAGGGCAAGAAGCGCTACCGGGTTGTCAAGGTCCAGAACGAATTCGACTTTGAAGCACCGGCCGATTACGACAACGACCCGGCAACCGGGCTTGCCACCTTCGGCGGCGAGATCAACGGCCGTCTGACCATGCGGGACGCGATCCTGGCGAAGGTCGGGGCCGGTATCCGCACCCGGAAGATCAAGGCCAGTAACTTCACGACGATCTACGAGCCGGTCATTTCGGGAATTACGGTCAAGGTTCAGCGCGGCTGGGTTTCGGCCAATGTCAAGGTCCGCAAGGGCAAGTGGTTCCGTTTCGTGAACACCCACCTCGAGTCCTTTGGCGAGCCGACGATCCGCGAAGCCCAGGCCAAGCAGCTGCTGGCCGGTCCGCTCAAGAGCGGCAGCCTTCCGGCCGTCCTGGTCGGTGACCTGAACTCGGATGACGACACCGTCTCCGCCGATGACGCCCTCGCCTACAACGCACTGAAGAAGGGCGGCATGGTCGAGCGCGGCTTCAGCGGCAAGATGAGCTTCGGCGTGGACAGCGGGATCATCACCGACGATGCACCGACCAAGTTCGACCAGTTCATCGATCACGTGATGACCAACCGGCCCAAGGCAGTCCGGAAGATGGCGGCCGGTGTGACCGGCACCAAGCCTGCGAACGGCTACTGGGACTCCGACCACCTGGGAGTCTGGGCCAAGCTCAGGATGCCGTAGTCAGAGTCACAACACCTGGCAGCAAGGCAAAAGGCCCGCATTTGCGGGCCTTTTGCTACTTAATTTGACGTTCTGTACAAAATCTTATACAGTCTCACTTAGATTTTTCTAGTATCGAAGCATCCGGCCCGCGAGGCAATTGTGTGGGACCGGAAAACAGTCAAACAGGAGAAACAAAGTGGGAAAGACGATTGGAATCGACCTCGGCACGACGAATTCGTGCGTAGCGGTTCTCGAAGGCGGCGAACCGACCGTGCTCGAGAACTCCGAGGGCGGGCGCACCACCCCTTCGGTGGTCGCCTTCAACGACAAGGATGAACGGCTGGTAGGCACCGTTGCCAAGCGCCAGGCCGTGATGAACCCGGAGAACACGATCTTCTCGATCAAGCGCTTCATGGGCCGCAAGGAGGCCGAAGTCAAGGAAGAGGAGACGATGATCCCGTACAAGGTCGAAGCCGGCCCGAACGGGGACGTGCGCGTCGACGTGCGCGACAAGCAGTACTCGCCCCCGGAGATCAGCGCGATGATCCTCGGCAAGCTCAAGTCCGATGCGGAGGCGAAGCTCGGCGAGACCGTCGACTCGGCCGTGATCACGGTCCCGGCCTACTTCAACGACGACCAGCGCCAGGCCACCAAGGATGCCGGCAAGATCGCCGG
>JAGQUR010000152.1 GCA_020438395.1 Solirubrobacterales bacterium
GAATGCCTTAAAGGTTGGTGGTGGGGTTAGAGCTTCTTGACCTGTTCGTAGCCGACCTCGGAGGGCGTCTCGCGCCCGAAGATCGAAACCAGAACCTTGAGCTTCTGCTGGTCGTCGTTGATTTCGGCGATTTCGCCGGAGAAATCTGAAAGCGGACCACTGATGATCTTGACGGTCTCGCCGATCTCGAACTGGGCCTGGGTCCTGGGCCGTTCGGTGGTTTCACGATGGAGCAGGCGATCGATCTCCGCCTTGGTCAGCGGAACCGGGGTATCACGAGGACCGACGAAACCGGTGACGCCCTGGGTGTTTGCCACCAGGCTCCACGCGTTGTCGGTCATTTCCATGTTGATCAGGACATAGCCGGGCATGGTGCGTTTCTCGACCTGGATCTTCTGGCCGTCCTTGACTTCGGACACCTGTTCGGTCGGGACTACCACCTTGCGGACACGGTGACCCTGCCCCATCGACTCGATGCGATGCTCAAGCTTCTGCTTGACCTTGTTCTCCTGGCCGGAGTATGTGTTGATGACGTACCAGCGATACATGAAATTTCCTTAGATGATCCTCTGGACCAGCCAGTTGAAGGCCAGGTCCAGCAGTCCGAGATACACGGCAGCGACGAGCACGAAGACCACGGTCACCGCCGTCGCCTGGATCAGGGTATCCCGATCCGGCCACTGGACCCGCTTCAGCTCGGCAATGCAGGATGACAGGAAAGCGATGACCCCGCCGCGCTTGCGCTCGGTCTGGGCCTGCTTCTGTCGCTTGGCGAGCTGCTGCTCTTCGTGCTTCTTCTGCTCGGCCTTCTTGCGCTTCTCGTCCTGGCGTGCCTTCCGCTTCTCTTCTTTCGAACTGATGCCGTGCTTGGGGGCATCGGGAGTTTCGAGATCCTTCTCGTCGGCACCGGCTGCAATGCCGGCTTCGACGGCTTCGATCTCGGCGATGTCTCCGGACTTGGGCACCTGGGTGTCGTGCTGAGCCTGGGAATCAGACTCAACACCGCCCTGTGCCGCAGCCTCGCGCGCGCGGCGCTCGGCCTTCCGCTGTGCCCGGGACTTCGCCACTAGCGTGTTTCCTTGTGGGGCTGGTGCTTGCCGCACCAGCGACAGTACTTCCGCATCTCGATTCGATCGGGAGTATTGCGCTTCGATTTATTCGTTTGGTAGTTACGACGCTTGCAGTTCTCACATGCGAGCGTCACCGCGATGCGGACATCTCCGCGTGCCATATTTCCTCGCTACTCAGGCAGTGCTGACAAAGTAAAGCCTCAGCCCGGGGGCAGAGGCGCGTCTACGAAGAATAACGGTTCAGAGCGAGCCGCGGGTCCTCGCGTCCGGTTGGACTGCTAACTGGGAACCGAGAGCCCGAATCGTGGCTAGCGGACCGCTTCGATCCAGTCCAGGGACCGGCCGCAAAGTTTTTGCGCGTCGGCCGGCGTAACGGTCACAACCTCGGGTTCGGCCACCGGTTCGAGCACGACCGGTCCGATCCCGAACGGATAGCCCCCGGTCGCGGGGCGCAGATTGCCGCCTTTTTCGTAGCTCAGCGTGACCGGCAAAGACCCGGCCTCGAAGTCGAGATCGGCGAGGCTGATGAACTGGGCGTTGTTGTTCAGCAGCCCCAACGCCGAGCCCGCGTCCTGGCCGCCGATCTCGACCGAGACCCGGCCCCGGGCCGATCCGCCGACCCAGACCTGATACCTGCCGGTCTTCGGCACGGTGATGCTCCCGGTGGCGGTACCGTCAGAGAGCGGGGTGAGCGTCTTGTTGGCCGGGTCCGGAACCCAGTCCGGGGGATAGCTGGTCAGGTCGGCAACCGCATTCGGCTGCCGTTCCGCCGCCACCACCTTGCCGTTGCCGTTGCGGGCCTCGGTCGCGACGCTCTGGACGACAGCGCAGTTCGGCACCGCGGCGGGCTGGAAATCACCCCCGAGCGGCTTGTGGACGATCAGGTTGGCGGCGTCGTAGTCTGGGTCGCGCTGCCAGACCTCGTAGTACTTGCCCTGCCACACCCGCTTGTAGGGGGAAGGTGGCCGGCTTTGCCTCGGATTGCGGCGCAGAACCAGGGTCCGGTAGGTGAGGACCCCCTGCTGGCCCGGATCCATCACCAGCTCGTCGGTGTCCGACCAGGCCCCCTTCTCGGTCTCGGTCCCGTCGAGTCGCGGAATCACCCGGCGGCGCAGCTCCGAAGCCCCTTCGGCATCGAGAAGACGTAGGAAATGGCGGACCCCGTAGGCCTGGTACTCCGTCATCAGGGCCGGGCCCTCGCCCTTGAACTCCTGACCGATCTCCGAGAGTTCGGCCAGCTGCGCCTTCGGGGCGAGCCAGGTCTCGTGGTAGGCGAGCGCGCTCGAAACGAGGATGCCGCAGGGCACGATTAGCAGCACCGCCCCGATCGCTCTCAGTCCGGTCGTGGAAATTCCCGCGAAAGGCCTCGACCTACCCTCGACCTCACCCTCTACCTCAGCCTTCGATCCGGCTCCGAGCAGGTAGCCGATACCCGCCATCGCCAGGATCAGGAAGGATGCCGAGCCGGTGGCGAGCGCCTTGCCCTGAACCCAGGGCGAGCCGACCAGCCAGACCAGGAATGATCCGAGGCCGGTCCCGAAGGTGAGCAGCAGAAGTCCCCAGGCCCGGCGGACCAGTGCGGCGACCAGGCCGAAGCCGGCGGCGACCACCGTCGCGAAGACCAGAATCGAGGTGAGCAGGCTGGCCAGGCTCGAGACCGGCTCGACCCGGAAGTCCCCGACCGGCCAGGGACCCGGGTACTGGGCGAGACTGAGCGGCCGGATCAGGTTGCCCATCTCCTCCGAGCTGGTCAGCGGCCCCTGATTGGGGGAGAAGAGCTGCCCGCCGGCAAAGACGGTCGGCAGGCCGATCACAGCGATCCCGGCCAGGGCGACAAACCCGCAGACGAGCATCGCCTTGACCGGTCCGGAGATTTCGCCTCCGTCCCGGCGGGCTTTCCAGAGGGTCGCCAGCATGAGGAAAGCGGCACCGCCAAGGATCGCCGCCAGCCAGGGCAGCCCGCCCGCCCCCATCACCCCGATCAGGGCGGCACCGGCGAGGATCGGCACGACCACGGCGCTGCGGGGCTTCGGATCGCGGGCCAGCTCGACCGACCCCGCGGCCAGGATCGAGACCAGCAGGGCGGTCGCCACTTCCTTGATCCCGCCCCAGAATGCGTAGCCGACCAGCAGGGCCGGCTGGGCGGCGATGAAGATCGCGGCCGCCCGGAGCCGATGGTCGCGGATGACCGGGGCGGCCAGCTCGTAGAAGACCAGCGACATGAACGCCGCCATCAGGGCCATGTAGGGCTGGAAGAGCCAGGCCGAGTCCTGGCCGGTCAGTTCGTGGCCGACCCCGAGCGGGATGAAGGCGCCGAGCGGATAGCCGGCCGAGAGATTGATCTGGATCGTCGCCTCGTAACTCGAAGGCGCCAGCCCGCCCACCGAATGACCATGGGCCAGCACGTGATCGGTGAAGGCGAGCCAGGTCGAGGTGTCATCGAGCTTGATGTAGCCGGCGAAGGTCGCCGAACCGGAAAGGATGACCGGGGCGCCGAAAACGAAGAACACGCCGACCGCGGCCGCGACCGGCCAGACCACCGTTGAACGCGGGCGAAGACGGGAAAAGTCCCTGAACGGTCCCCGGGGGCCGCCGGTGAACAGGGCCACGTATCCGGCGACCGAGAGGCCGGTGACCACGCCGGTGGTGAACTCGGCCAGACCCGAAAAGCAGGTGACGATTCCGCCCGTCGCGATGATCGCGGCGAAGCCGGTGGCAGGCAGCAGGGTCCACGGCAGGATGCGCCCGCGGACGAGTTCGGCCAGCAGACCGAGACCGACGCTCAGCGCCAGCAGGACGAGGGGGAAGATGACCCAAGCGTAGATCAGGACACGGGGACGATATCGCCACTGCGGACGAATTCGAGGGCCCGGTTCTTCTCCGGGTCATACACCTCGACCTGCAGGTCCGGCTGGTTCGGCCAGGCGATGATCACGCTGTAGGGGTTGGCCGGGTCGTAGAAGCCGACCCCCCCGTGTTCCGTGACCTTGACCACGTTCGGGCCGTTGGCGAGCTTCCGGGTCGCCGCGTAGGCTCCGGCGAACGGATAGCTGCCGATGTTGAGGAAGCTCTGGTTGGGGTCACCCGCGTCGGCTCCGCCGGTCAGATACCTGAGATGGACGTTGCCGGTGTCGTCGGAGCTGAACTCGAGTTGGGTGTCCGCCTGCGGGCCGGCCCAGAAGACCTGATGGCCGACATCCGAAGTGAGTCCGGACAGATCGTCCTCGCTGACGATCCGGGCGTCACCGGAAACCATCGAGACTTCGGTCGAGGCCGAGGAAGGGTCGCCGTCACGGTTGCAGGCGGTGAGCCCCCAGACCGCGACACCGACGATGACCGCCGCGAAACCGAGCACCATCGCTCGCTGTTTGGCACCCATCTTTGGTGCCTCGGGCTTGACTGTAGAGGTGGCTCCGCTCACAGAGGTTGCGAAGACTAGAACAGGTTTCTTTAGGAAACCTCAAATTCCCCGGCCCGAATGAAGACCCCGCCAAGCCCGGAAGCGGATTCGAACCGCTGACCCCTTCCTTACCATGGAAGTGCTCTACCTACTGAGCTATCCGGGCGGGACGGGAAACTTTAGCGGGGAAGCGGCGGTTCGGTGTTTCCGGCACCGGACCGGGACGGCCGTCAGGACCCTTCCCCGAGGTCGCGCCGGATCCCCTCCGAGATCGCCTTCTCGGAAACCTCCTCCATCGCAAACTGGAACGAGGCGATGAAGGCGTCGGATGCGAGCGGTCGCATGCGGCGCAGCGAGTCGCGAACCTCGGGCCAGCGGTCGCGGGGGCGGCCGGCCTGGTCGAACGGTTCCCAGACCTGCTCGTCGAAGAGCCGGATGAAGATCTCGGCTACCGCGGTCGACCTCTCCTTCAGGGTCTCGAGCGTGTCGAGGCAGTCATCCATCGGCACCCCGATCGAGGCCAGTTCGTGGCCGGCCGCGAGCAGTTTCGGCGAAAGCACCTCGAAGCGCCCGTCGCCCAGCGGGCGCATCAGCCCCAGCGCTTCGGAGCGGCGCAGTCTTTCCTCATCGAATTTCTCGTCACCCCAGGGGCCGGCGATCTCCCGCAGCGACATGATCTCCGGCTGCTCGTCCTCGTAGGGCGCACGGACGTCACGGGTGAACCTGAGGAGCTCCCCCGGGTCCTCGCCGGCGCTGTCGACGATCCGCCTGATCGCCTCGAGATTGAACCCTTCCTCCTGCAGCTCCCGGATCAGTTCGATGCGGTCGACATGGCCCTGGTCGTAGTAGCCGGTCCTCCCCACCACCTTCGGCGGGTCGAGAAGTCCCCGCGACTGGTGGGCACGGATGTTCCGCACGGTCATGCCGGTGCGATCGGCGAGTTCACCGATCGTGATCCGATCGGTTCGCGCGCTGCCGGTTGTCCCGTTGCTGGAAGTCACCTGAGAAGATCGTAAGCCGAAAACGGTTATGACCCCCGGGGTCGACCCTGATGCCATCTAAGGGTCATTCCCAATCGACAGGA
>JAGQUR010000029.1 GCA_020438395.1 Solirubrobacterales bacterium
AGGCGGTGCGGGCGGCGTGGGCCCGCGCCTCCATCCGGGCGATCTTGAAGGCGATCGCCTGGTTCCGGCCGATGGGGCGGCCGAACGCCTCGCGCTCCTTGGCGTACTTGACGGACTCGTCGACGCAGCCCTGCGCCGCGCCGGTGGACAGCGCGGCGATGGCGATGCGGCCCTCGTCGAGGATGCGCAGGAAGTTGGCGTAGCCGCGGCCGCGCTCGCCGAGCAGGTTCTCCGCCGGCACGCGCACGTCGGCGAAGAAGAGCTCGGCGGTGTCCTGGGCGTGCAGGCCCAGCTTCTCGAGGTTCCGCCCCCGGTCGAACCCCTCCATGCCGCGCTCGAGGACGAGGAGGCTCATCCCCTTGTGGCGCTGGGACGGATCGGTCTTCACCGCCGTGATGACGATGTCGGCGTTGATGCCGTTGGTGATGAAGGTCTTGGCGCCGTTGACAACCCAGCCGTCGCCGTCACGCTTGCCACGGGTCGAGATCGCCGCCAGGTCGGACCCGGTTCCGGGTTCGGTCATCGCGACGGCCAGGACCTTCTCACCGGATGCGACTCCGGGCAGCCACCGCTTCTTCTGTTCCTCGGTGGCGGTCGAGGTGATGTAGGGCACGACGATGTCGGTGTGCAGCAGGGGCCCACCCATCGCCGGGCCAACCCCCGCCCAGATCGATTCCTCGGCCAGCACGACGTTGAAGCGCCAGTCCTCAACCCCCGGGCCGCCGTACTCCTCGGGAACCTCCATGGCCAGGAAGCCGTACTCGGCGCAACTGGTGAAAAGGCTCTTGGGGACGATGTGGTTCCGTTCCCACTCCGGATACTTCGGCACGACTTCCTTATCGAGGAACTGGCGGAAGCTCTCCCGATAGTCGTCCTGCTCGGTGTCGAAAATGGTTCGCTTGCCGACTACCTGCGCTGCACTCTCCGGTCTCTCCATGCCGGAAGCTTCTCAGTTCAGCTCGGGTGGCAGGGCTTTCGGACCATCCGGATACATCCAGGCGATCAGTTCCTCGTCCATCGTGGTGGTGTCGGCATGCTCGGTCGGGGCGCCCACCACGAGCCAGAGCTGGTCTTTCCCGGTGTCGTTGAATGGCTGTCGCACCGTCTCCGGATCAACCACCACGGCGTCCATCGGCTCAAGCACCAGAAGCTCGTCTTCGACCCTCAGTTTCCCGGTTCCCTCGAGCAGCACGTAGAGCTCCTCGGTGGTCTTGTGGCGATGCCGGGTCGAGGCCTGCCCGGGCTCGATCCGCCACAACCTCGCTCCGAGCTTCTCCGCTTCGAGCTGGCGGGCCAGGTCGGTGTTGAGCACGCCCATCATGTTGGAGCGGCGCCAGAACTGATCCTCCGCGGCGAGTCGGCGGTATCCCATGAAACCCCTCCTTAAGGACGAAGCCCGGCTACTCGGGCCGGGCTTCGGGAATGATGAAGTCTGTCTTCTTCGAGTCTTCGAACTTGACCCAGCAGTGTTCGGGAGCCGCCCCGGCCACTTCGATCAGCGCGTCCTCGATGCGCTTGGCGATCTCGGCCTTCTGCTCGTCGGAGCGGCCCTCGAACCAGTGGATCTGGACGAACGGCATGTCAGCCGGTCCGTTCCGGTCAGCCCTGCAGGGCCGGCTCGAGCTCGGCGAGGATCTTGCGCTTGGGCTGGGCGCCGACAAGCTGCTTGACCATGGCGCCGTCCTTAAGAAGGATCATCGTCGGGATCGAGAGAACTCCGTACTGCTGGGCAGTCTGCGGGTTGTCATCGATGTTGAGGCTGACGATCTTGAGGTCGTCGCGCTCCTGGTTGATCTCCTCGAGGACCGGATGGACCACGCGGCAGGGACCGCACCAAGGAGCCCAGAAGTCGACCAGCACCGGGCCATCGGCATCGAGAGCTTCAGCCTTGAAGGTCGCGTCGGTTACTTCGGGAAGTGCCATTTTCGGTCTCCTGATCGTCTTTCAGCGGGTCCATTCCCGCGTTTCGATTCCTGTCTCACAGGTCACTATACAAAATGAAGTGAACCTTCTCAAGTCGGGCCGGATCCGACCCGCCCTGCATATTGAACCCGCCGGCCCACGGAAACAAAGGATGGATGGGCCGGGTCTGGTTGTCAACGATTCCGGATGCGCATTGCCGGGACCCGCCAGGCGGCCTCCGCAACGATCGCGGTGGTCATCTTCGAATCCCCCTCCTGCCTTTCCCGGAAGGTGATTGGAACCTCCATCACCGAGAAACCGGCCTTGATCACCCGCCAGGTCATTTCCACCTGGAAGGAATAGCCCGACGCGGCGACCTCGGACAGGTCGATCGACTCGAGCACCTCGCGCCGGAAGCACTTGAAGCCTCCGGTCATGTCCCGGACGGGAACGCGCAGGATCGTCCGCGAGTAAAAGCTTCCGCCGCGGCTCAGGATTCGCCGGACCTGACCCCACTCGGTGATTCCGCCGCCCGGCACGTAGCGCGAACCGATCACCAGGTCGGCCAGCTCCGACGCAGCCAGCAGCCTCGGAAGATAGGCCGGATCGTGGGAGAAGTCCGCGTCCATCTGGACGATCAGATCCGCCCCGCCATCCAGCGCGGTACGGAAGCCCTCCAGGTAGGCCGGCCCGAGGCCTTCCTTCTTCTCGCGGTGGATGACCCGCACCCTGGGATTGCCGGCGGCGATCTCGTCGGCAATCGTCCCGGTCCCGTCCGGCGAGTTGTCGTCGACGATCAGGATCCGGTCGTCATCGTGAGTGAGCTTCGGGCCGAGGGCATCGACCATCGGGCCGATGTTTCCGGCTTCGTTGTAGGTCGGCAGAATTACCCAGGCCGCGCCTCGATGCTCTGTCCTGACTTCATCCGGCACCGGCGGATCGTATCCCCCGGACGCCGGTGGGTAGGTTCTGGTCATGACCAACGCCCAGATCGCCGAAGCGCTCGAGGAGCTGGCCGTTCTCTACCAGCTCGACGGGGCCGACCAGTACAGGGTTCTGGCCTACACGAACTCCGCCCGGACGATCAAGAACGAGGGCCGGTCAGTCGAGGAGATGGCGCGGAACGGGACGATCACCGAGTTGCCGGGAGTGGGCAAGACCCTCGAGGAGAAGATCCTCGCCCTGGTCGAGACCGGCGAGATCCCGGCGGCCGCAAAGCTGAAGGAGAAGATCCCGGTCGGCCTGCTCGAGATCAGCCGCATCCCCGGACTCGGACCGAAGACGGTGCGCCGTCTCCACGATGAGCTGGACGTGACCGGACCGGAAGACCTGCGAGCCGCCGCCGAGGCGCAGAAGGTCCGTGAACTGAAGGGCCTCGGCCCGAAGGTCGAGGAGAAAATCCTCGCCGGCCTGGACAAACTGGAGGCGGAACCGGAAGGGCCAACCAGGCTCAGGCTGGACGAGATCCTGCCCACCGCACAGGACCTGGTCGAGGCGCTCCGCTCGGAGCCCAGTTGCGACAAGGCCGAGATCGCCGGCTCGGTCCGCAGGCTGACCGAGACCTGCCATGACATCGACCTGATCGCCACCTCGACCGACCCGAAGGCCCTGGCGACCGAGATCGCCGGGCACGAACTGGTCGGTGAACACGGCAAGCCCAGCGACAAGGGAGTGAAGCTGACCACCAATTCGGGCATCGACGTCGACGTGCGGATCGTGGAACCCGATGCCTTCGGCAACCTGCTTCAGCATTTCTCCGGCTCCGGCGCCCACAACGCGGAGCTGCGCGAACGGGCTGTCGCGAAAGGACTTCACGTGTCCGAGAACGGGATCAAGCACGAGAAGACAGGCGAGGTCGAGCTATTCACCACGGAGGAGGAGGTCTACGAGCGGCTCGGCTATCAGTACATCCCGCCGGAGCTCAGGGAGGACCGGGGTGAACTGGACGCCGCCGAAAAAGGCGAACTTCCTGACCTGGTAGAGCGCAGCCAGATCAAGGGTGATCTCCACTGTCACACCACCCTTTCCGACGGCGTCGCGTCGATGGAGGAGATGGCTGCCGCGGCCGAGGCTCTCAGCTACGAGTATCTGGCGATTACCGATCACTCCCTGTCACACGGCTTCGGCAACAACGTCGAGCCGGACCGGCTCTGGCAGCGGATCGAGGAGATCGCCGAGTTCAACAACGAGGATCACGCCATCCGCCTGCTCTCCGGTTCCGAGGTGAACATACATCCGAACGGGTCGGTCGATTACGACGACGACCTGCTGGAAGCCCTCGACTGGGTGATCGCCTCGGTCCACACCGCCTTCGACGAGGACGAGGACAAGATGACCGGCCGGATGATCACCGCGATCGAGAACCCGCTGGTCGACTGCATCGGCCATCCGACCGGCCGGCTGATCAACCAGCGGGACCCCTACCCCCTCGACATGGAAAGGGTGATCGCCGCCGCCGCGGAGAACGACACCCTGATCGAGATCAACGGCAACCCCCGCCGCCGGGACCTGAACGAGATTCACGCCCGGATGGCCGCCGAGGCAGGGGTCGGCATCGTGATCAACACCGACGCCCACCGGCCGGACACCCTCGATTTCATGGACTACGGGATAGCCACCGCCCGCCGCGCCTGGCTGACCGCGGAGCAGGTGAAGAACACCGGCTCCTGGTGGAAGTAGCCCGGTCCGGCCCGGCTCAGCGGATCGGGGGAGGGTCGCCAGCGGCGCTTGCGGCCAGGGCCGGGTTCCAGTCGCAGACATTGCAGGCGTGGCTGAAGATCTCGCCGCAGAAGTCGATCACCGCCTGCTCGGGGTTGCCGGTTACCGCGGCCGCTTCGTGGTCGAGCACGTATTCGCCGAGTTCGTCGTTCCAGCCGCCCGGGACCGGTGAGAGATCCCGGCCTGAGTAACCGTCCTCGGCGGGATGGGCGTAGGCGTAGAAGGCGGGCTTCGGATAGCGGTCGTCGCCTGGCCACCAGCCCACCGCCACTTCCTGGGAGTCCATTGCGTTGCGCATGATGAAGTCCTGCGACGGCGGATCCGCGGGGCGCCCGGAGAACAGGCTGACCGCCAGGTCGAAGGAACCCCACCACGCGTTGAGCGGAGTCGAACGGCCCCGGTAAGGAGCCCGGAAGCGGGCCAGGGCCATTCCGGCGGCGGTCGCCATCTCGAAGTATTCCTTGACCTGGGCCGGGTCGTAAATCCGGTGCTCGTCGTCCTGGTCGAGCGGAACCGTCCAGCTCACTTCCTGGGGCGTCGGATCGATCTCGACCGCACCGGCGAACTCATTGATCGCGACCAGGGCCTCCCTCACCACCTCGCCGACCGGGCGGTTCGGGGCAAGTGCGATCGTGGCGCCCATGCCATCCGAATGCTCGACCAGCAGATGGTGGGTGCGCAAGTCGAGCGCCACCACGAAGACACCGGAGCCGTCCGGGGCGGGTAACGGAAGGGTTTCCCAGCCGCGGGCGGTGAGCCGGAGCGCCGCATGCTGAAGCTGCGGCTCCGGCGGGGCAAGGGCAACACAGAGCTTGCCGAGGAACTGGGTGTGAGCGTGAAGCGTGTCGCAGGTCTCACGCCACTCGGTGTAGGTGGTGGAACTCCAACCGTCAGACATGTCCCGACCCTACTCCCCCGGAAAGCCCTGCTCAGAAGGCTCGGAAGCCGGGGCTTCGGACCAGCTTGACGGGCTTCAGCGGCGAAGCCGACTCGACCAGAAACCGCACGCCGTCCCTTCCCTCGATCGCGAGCACCGCCGACTCGCGGTTTCGCCAGGCCAGGGCGACCAGCAGGGCGTAGCCGGAGCCGACCATGGCGACCTCGGGAAAGATGACCCCGAGAGCGCCGGCGAGGCCGACCGCGGCGAGGATCGGCGAGAGCCGGCCCCAGGCAACCCGGCCCGGGGAGGGCATGGAAACACCGGGCGAAGACGAGGTGGCGGTGCGAGCCCCGGCAAGGGTCTCGCGCATCGAGTCGGCGGACCTTTCGGCGCCGCCGAGGCTGAGGCCGATCCATGCGGCGACCAGCCACCAAGCGGCCCCAATCAGGAGCACCGTTGTGTTCTCGGCGTCCTGAACGCCGATCACCGCGACCACACCGAGCGCGGTCGCACCGCCCGCGGTGAGAAAGACGGTGGCCCTGAGCAGCTCGGCGAAGGGCAAGCCCTACTCCGGCTGTGGGGCACCCGGCTGGGGGGCTTCGACCGGCGCTTCGCTGAACCCGGCCGCGAAGTCCTCGATCAGGTCGATCCACTCCTCCGGTTCCGCCACCACCAGGTCGGCCATCTCGATCAGTTCGGGCGGGCCTTCGTCGGAATCGATCGCGACCAGCAGCAGGTTCTTCAGTTTTCCTTCGTCGGCGAGCTTCTTGAGCCGCGCTGCCGCATCGAAATCCGTGCGGTCATCCCCGGCGAACACGACGGTTTCGATGTCGGTTCCGTCGAGCAGCTCGTCCACGGCGCCGGCCTTGCCTTCCATGCCCGGGGGCCGGAGCTCGAGCACCTTGCGGCCCCAGTGAGTGGCCAAGCCGGCCGACTGGGCATGGTCGGCGATGATCCGGACCATCTCTTCGGTGCGATGCCCGGCGCCCCGCCAGTGAAGGGCCTGGATCGGTCCCTTGTCCTCGATCCGGATCTTCGAGGTGACCCAGAACGGGTTGTCGTTGTCGCGCACGAACTTCCTCGCCCGCTCCGCCTCCTCCCCTTCGATCACCACGGTGGGTTTTTCCTGCCCCGGCTTGATGAAGCTGAGGCCGTGGTTGCCGAAGTAGGTGATCTTCTCGGCGCCGACCATCTTCCGGGCAACCGGCGAGGGACGACCGGTGATACAGGCGACCAGGGCCAGGTGATCGGCCAAGGTTTCGAGGCTTTCCCTTGCCCTGACCGGAACGCGGGCCTGGTCCGGTCTATCGACGATCCGGCAGAGCGTGCCATCGACATCGCTCATCAGAGCCGACTTTGAGGGGTCTTCCAAGAGTACGGAGAGAGGGGAGTCTGAGGCGGCCATGGTCGTAGTATCGCGGGATGGAGTCACGGCGCATAATCGGACTTGCCGCGGTCGGCACTTTGGCCGGCGCATTCAGCGGACTTTTCGGGGTCGGCGGCGGCACCGTGATCGTGCCGATGCTGATCGCTCTCTACCACTACGGAGACCGACTGGCGACCGGAACCAGCCTCGCCGCGATCATCGTGATCGCCCTGCTGGCGGCGGCGATGCAGGGCGGGATCTACGGCAACGTCGATGTGGGAACGGGACTGATCCTGGCCGGTCCGGCGATCGTCGGTGTGATCGGCGGGACCGCGATCCAGCAGCGGATTCCGGAGAAGTCGGTCTCCCTGATCTTCGCCGTCCTCCTGATCGGCGTCGCGATCGAAATGGTGGTCGGCTGATGGACATCGCTATCGCCTGCCTGATCTGTTTCATCGGCGGCCTGGTCGCCGGCCTGATCGGGGTCGGCGGAGGGATCGTCTTCGTGCCCGCGATGACCGCGGTCCTTTCGAAGGGTCAGGTCGAGGCCGAGTCGACCTCGCTGCTGATGATCGCCCTGGTTTCGGTGGTCGGAACCTGGCGGCAGATCGGCTACGGAAACGTGAACCTCAAGGACGCCGCGGTGATCGGCCTGCTCTCGCCGGTCGGAGTCCTGATCGGAGTGGTTGCGGCCAACGCGCTACCCGAGCGCGCCCTGCGCATCGGCTTCGCGATGCTCGCGCTCTACATGGCCTACCGGCTGCTCAAGCGCGTCTTCGGAAATGACCCGCATGACCCCGCCGAGCCCGGAACGGAACCGCTCGCCGATCCGGGTCCCGATTCCCCGGCGGGCTCCGGCGCGTCGACATGAAGCCGGGCATCCGACCATGAAGCCGGGCATCCGCCCCCGTGGCGGGCCGTTCATCCCGGTCAGCGAAATCACCCTCCGCGCATCCAGATCTTCAGGTCCCGGGGGCCAGCACGCCAACGTCACAGCCTCCCGGATCGAGGCCGTCTTCGAGGTCAGGGACTCGCTCGCCCTCAACGACTCCCAGAAGGCCCGCATCACCCGCAAGCTTGGTTCCGTGGTGACCGCGGTCAGCCAGGACGCACGTTCCCAGACCCGCAACCGCGACCTCGCCCTTGAGCGCCTGGAATCGAAACTGGCCGGAGCCCTGACCGTACCCCGCCGGCGCCGGCCGACCAAACCAACCCGGGCCTCAAAGCAGAAACGCCTCGAATCAAAACGCCAACGGTCAGAAACCAAGCGCAACCGCCGACCTCCAAGGGACGATGAGTGAACCGGTGATCAGAATCCTCCACACCGCCGACTGGCACCTCGGCCGCGAATTCCACGGCCGCGACCTGACCAGCCTTCACCAGCATTTCTTCGACTGGCTCGCGGCCGAAATCGAATCCCGCGAAATCGACGTCGTGATCATGGCCGGCGACATCTACGACCGGGCCCTTCCCCCGGTCGACGCGGTGAAGATGCACAACCGGCAGCTTCCGCGGCTGGCCGGTCTGGCTGACCTGATTCTGGTTACTGGCAACCACGACTCGGTCAACCGCATGGGTTTCGGCCCGATGCTGAGGGAGGGGCTTCACCTGCGCTCCGGAATCGAGGGGCTCGGCGAACCGGTTCTCATCGAACGGGATTTCCAGCTTGCGATCTATCCGATCCCCTATCTCGACCCGATGACCATGGCCAACGAACTGGACCTGGACGAATCGACTCATACGGCCGTTATCGAGGAAGCGGTGCGCCGTTGCCGGGACGACCTGGCGAGTCGCGGAGGGGCCCGTTCGATCGCAGTCGGTCATGCCTTCATCACGGGATCCGAAACCAGTGAGTCCGAGCGCAGCATTCAGGTCGGTGGTTCGGAGAGCGTTTCGGCCTCGGTCTTCGATGGATTTGATTACGTGGCTCTGGGCCATCTTCACCGTCCGCAGGCGGTGGGTGGGCACATCCGTTACGCCGGTTCGCCGATCCCGCTCTCGTACTCCGAGGTGGGCGCGGGCGCTCCGAAGTCGGTGACCGTCCTTGAGCTCTCCGCTGATGGATCGATCGAACAGGAACAGGTCGAGATCCCGCAGATGGTCGGGATGGCCCGGGTCAGCGCAACCCTCGAGGAACTGCTCAACAAGGCGGAATTCAAGGACATCGAGGGTGACTGGCTCGAGGTGACACTTACCGACTCGGCCCGCCCCGATCAGCCCATGGACCGTCTGCGCAGTCGGTTCGAGAACGTCGTCAGTCTGCGCTTTGACGCTCCGATTTCGAGCGCTTCCGAGAGGGAGGCCAGGGAACTCGCCGAAATAGCCGAAGCCGACCCGGCTCGTCTTGTTTCCACCTTCCTCGAGGAAGTACGAGGAAGCAAGCCGACCGAGGCGGAGGCGGCCCTGGTCCGGGAAGCCCTCGATTGGAAGTCCGGCGAGGAGACGGTCTCTTGAAGGTTCACGCCCTGGAGATCACTGGAATCGGCCCTTACGCCGAAACGGTCGAGATCGACTTCGACAGCCTTGACGAAGTCGGCATCTATTTGCTGACAGGACCGACCGGCTCGGGGAAGACGACTGTGCTGGACGCGATCTCGTATGCGCTGTTCGGCTCGATCCCAAAGCAAGCGAAGGGCCATGAAGTGGTCAGCGACCACAGGGAGATTTCGACGACGCCAAGGGTCAAACTTGAAGCGACGATCGGCGGCGAGCGCTATCGGATCACGCGGAGTCCCGCGCATGAAGCCCCGAAGGTTAAGGGCGAGGGAACGAAGAACGAAGGTCAGTCCCTCACCGTTGAGCGTCGAGACTCCGAAAGCTGGTCGCAGCTGACGGGCGCCTGGACGGAAGGCAACGACCTGCTTGAGAAACGGGTCGGCATGAACTCCAATCAGTTCAACCAGGTGGTGCTGCTGCCGCAGGGAGAGTTCGCCACTTTCCTTCAAGCGAAGGTCGGTGAGCGCAAGGACCTGCTTATGCAGCTTTTCCCGGGAGCTGACCTGGAGTGGCTCGAAAAGTGGATGAAGCAGCGGGCGCAGGAGGACCGGGAAGCCCGCGACGCCAAGCTCGAGCAGATCCACGACTGCTTCCAGGCCGTGAAGACGACAGCGGAATCGCTCGTCGACGAAGGGGAAGAGGCACTCCCCCGGATCGGGGAAGCCACCCCCGCCCTGAACTGGATCGAAGACGGCGAAGGGACCCTGGCGAAGAGGCACGAGGAACGAAGAGCCATCCGGGACGCTGCGGCGAAGGAGCGGGAACAGGCCGACTTGGCGGTCACCCGGCTGAATCAAAAAGTGGAGCGCATCGCAGCACGCAAGGCGGCTGAGGAAGAGAAAGCTGAACTTGAGAAGAAGGCGGAATGGCGTAAAGGGACCACCGCCGAGATTGCCGCCGCCGAGAAGGCCGCCGGCGTGCGCGGCTACGTCCGGGCGGCAGCTGAACTGCGAGGCAGCGCAGATTCAGCAAGGACCAAGGTGACTGAGGCAACTCGCGAAATCGCCGCAAACCCTTTGACCACCGATCTCGACTCTGGCGAATACTCGGAGGCCGCCAAAGAGTTCGGCGAGCGGATCACGACCATCATCAACTTCGAATCCGAACAATTGCCTGAACGCCGACGTCTGACGGCCGCCGAGGAAGAACTCGAAACCGAAATTCGCGAACTCTCAGACCAGGGTCCCGACAGCAGGATCGGCAAGGCGGAAGCTGATGTCGAACGCGCCGAAGAGAATTCGACGCGAGCCACCAGCACCTACGTCCAGATCAGGGAAACACGAACCAGGGGTATGGCAGCTGAGCTCGCCAGTCAGCTGAAAGCCGGTGAACCCTGTGCCGTCTGCGGATCCACCGAGCATCCATCCCCCGCTCATGGGGAAGGCGAGCAATACACGCACGAGCAGGAAGAGGCCGCCCGGATTCAGGCCGAGGAGGCCGCCGGCGTGCACGCTGAAACTTTGACCGAAGCGAATCGGATCAGAACCCAAGTGGAGGCAAGAAGGGCTGCCGCCACCGCAGAACTGGATACGACCCGCAAGTCCCTCAAGAGCCTGGCGGCGAAGGAGGCTGACCTGGCTGGTCGGGCAGCGAGCGTGGCCGAGCGTCGCGAAGAGCTCGAGGCCGCGGTAAACCTGCTGACCGGTTTCTCCGATGCCTCCAAGACCGCGAACGACGCCGGGGATGCGGCAGTGAAGGCCGAGGCGAACGCCGGTTCAGAGGCCACGAAGGCCGGATTTGGTTCGCTTGAGGAAGCCAGGGAAGCCAGCCGGGACGAAGCGACCCTGACCCGCCTGAAGAGTGAACTTTCTGACCACGACGAGCGAGTGGCGCTGGTCAGGAAGCAACTTGAAGTCGATCTCGTTGGGGTGGACCCGAAGGAGAAGGTCGATCTGGCACCGGCAACCGAAGCAGCAGCCCGAGCGGCAGCCAAGTACGAGGAAGAGAGCGAAGCGGCAGGAGTCGCCGAGAACCGTCTGACCACCTTCCGCAAGGAGACATCGCCCGTGGCCGGCTACTACGAAGAGCTTGGACCGCTCCGTGAAGCAGCGAGCTGTTCCAGCGAAATGTGGCGGAAGACCAACGGTGACAATTCAAAGAAGATGAATCTCTCGATCTTCGTCCTGGCGACCAGGCTGAGACAGGTGATCGACGCGGCGAACATACATCTGCAGGGCATGTCAGACCAGAGGTACGAGCTGGCCTATACCGGCGACCTCGAAGGGCATGGTGCCGCTTCGGGACTCGGGATCGAGGTGTTCGACGCCTACACCTCCGAGAGCCGCCCCACGTCGACGCTCTCCGGCGGCGAAACGTTCTATGCGTCGCTCGCCCTTGCGCTCGGGCTTGCCGAGATCGTCAAGAGAGAATCGGGCGGCAAGCGATTGGAAACGCTCTTCATCGACGAAGGATTCGGTTCGCTTGACCCGGAGAGCCTCGACAACGTCATGGATGTCATCGATTCCCTGCGAGAGGGGGGCCGCTCGGTCGGACTGGTGAGCCATGTCGAGGAACTGAAGAACCGAATCGCCGCGAAGATCGTGGTCACTCCGAGCCGAGACGGGTCCACGCTCGAAGTGATCAACGGCTGATTCCGCAACCCCCGCCCGCTTCAGCGTCTGACCTGGGTCAGTTCAGGCCGTGTTCGAGGGCGGTCTTGACCTGGGCGTCGAGGGCGTTCAGACGGTAGAGGGCGATCGCTTCGGCCGATGGGAAATTCCGCAGCCTGAGGGCGTCGGTTCCGTGGTGACACATCACCGTCGAAAGCAGGGCGTCGCTCTCGGCCTGGTCGAGTGCGGCCCGCTGGCTGGCGGCGGTGATCAGCTCTGACCCGATCTGCAGGTGCCCGAGCTTGCGGCCCCGGTCGCTCAAGCCGATCTCCGCGCCGTAGGTGAACTCGCCGGTCTTGCCGATGTCATGGACAAGAGCCGCCGCCATCAGCAGGTCGGAGTTCAGCTTCGGGTGAAGCACACAGGTTTCGGTGACCAGGGTGCCGACCGCGACCGTGTGCTCGGAAAGACCACCGATGTAGGCGTGGTGGCCGGCCCGGGTGCAGGGCGCGAGACGGAAACCCTCCGCTGTCTCACCGGTGAAGAGAAGGTCCTCGACCACCGCCCGGTAGCCCGGATGGTGAACTTCGCGGGAAAGGTGTTCGAGGAAGCCCTCAAGCTCTTCGCGGTCCCGGTAGGCGGTGGGCAGGAAATCCGCCGGGTCGATCTCGGCCGGATCGATCTTCTTCACGTCCTCGAGCTCGGCCGAAAGCTGGCCGCGGAACTGCTCGACCCGGCCCTTCACGGCGATCACGTCCCCCCGTTCGAAGCCGATCCCGATCCGGTCGGAGTCACGGAAAATACGGGCCGGGATCGAGCCGGACCGGTCGCGCAGCTCCAGAGCGAGGTAGGCGGATCCGTTCTTCGCGGTGAGCCTGTCCTTGCGCGCGCAGGCGTAGCGGCCGGTGAAGTTCTGGCCGGGAGTCAGTTCGACCACGGGGGTTCCGTTTCTGGTGCCGGCTTCCATCGGTTCACATCCTGACCGAAGCCGCAGACGCGCGAACCGTGGCCGCATGCCACGGGGCCGAGAGGGCGCGTCGGCTACATTGAACTCATGGACCAACTCCGCTGGGAGATGAACCCGCCGAAGCTGCGCGACCCGATGATGGTCTGCGCCTTCCGCGGCTGGAACGACGCGGCCAGCGCCGCATCCTCCGCCCTGGAGACCCTGGCCGACTCGCTCGAAGTCGACGTTCTGGCCGAGGTCGACCCCGAGGATTTCTACGACTTTCAGGCGAATCGCCCGACCATCCGGCTCGAGGAAGGTGCGCATCGCCGGATCGAATGGCCGTCGAACACCTTCATCGCGGCCCGGGCCCAGGGCGCCGACCGGGACCTGGTCCTGCTCGACGGCACCGAACCGAACCTCAAGTGGCGCACATACTCGGAGATGGTGGTCCAGGTGGCGGAGCAGCTGGACGTGCAGATGGTGGTCGTGCTCGGCTCGCTGATCGCCGAGGTCGCCCACACCCTGCCGGTCCCGATCACCGGCGTCTCGACTGATGAAGCGACGGTGCGAAGCCTGGAGCTCGAACGCTCTGATTACGAGGGGCCGACCGGCATCGTCGGCGTGATCCACGACCGCTGCCGGGCTGCCGGACTGCCGTCGGTCTCGCTCTGGGCTGCCGTGCCCCATTACGTGGCGGCGGTGCCGAACCCAAAGGCTGCCCTCGCACTAAGCGAGAAGCTCGAGTCGATCACCCGGGTTGCCGCGGACATCTCCGGCCTCGAAGACGAAACCATGAGCTACGAGGAGCAAATCGGCCGCGCTGTCGCCGCCGATCCGGAGGTCGAGGAGCTGGTCGAACGGATCGAGAACGAGCAGCGTCAGCGTCGCGGACCCGAACTGGATGTCCCGAGCGGGGACGCGCTCGCGATGGAGTTCCAGCGCTTCCTCAAGAACCGCGACACCGACTGACCGGTGGGCTTCATCGTCTCGTCGGTTGCTGGACGAGTCTTCGGGATCATCATCTCGATCGCGATCGGCGGCGTGATCCTGCTGGTCACCCGCGGCGATGTCGAACAGGAGAAGTCCAGTGAGCAGATCGCAAGGGAGCAGGCCGAGAAGGCAACGACTGTCCTGGGCGACGACGCCGATTCGATCGCGGCGGGTGTCGAACTCGCCGACCTGAGAACCAACCTCAAGGTCATCGGGGAATGGCAGCGTTACGGGATCAAGCGGGTCGAGCCGAACAATGGTGGCTACACAATCGAAACGGCCCTGCCCCCGGGGCAGGCTTCGATCAGGAAGGTGGCTCGGCTCTGCGAGAGGATCCTGGGCGGAGATTCACCGTTGGTCGACGCACCGGCCGGACTTCTGGTTTTCGGCACCGGACCGGAGCCGCTCAGCGGCAAGTCCTGCGGACAGGGACCCTGATCAGGCTTCGGCGGCCGGGCAGACCAGCCTGAAGTCGCACCAGCCGCAGACCGCCGGCGAGGGACGGGGCTCGAAGTCCTGGCCAAGCACGCCTTCGCCGACCTCCAGCACGGTCCGTTCGACCCGTTCGCGATCGTCCGGCGAGGACTGGACCTCGACCTTCTCTCCCTCGAGCACGTAGTAGTAGCTGCCGGCTTCCGGTTCGATCCCCCAGGCCTCCCTCGCACCAAGCCTGTAGAGGGCGAGCTGGATGTCACCGCCGTGGCGGGATGAGTCGATGCGCTGGCCGGTCTTGTAGTCGATCACCTCGAACTCACCGTCCGGTTTGCGGTCGACCCGGTCGACCCGGCCGCGCAGGAAATGCGGACCGACCTTGAACTCGAACTGCCGTTCCAGGAAGGCCGGTTCGGATTCGGAGGCTTCCTCGCTCCTCCAGTAGGCCCGCATCGCGTCGCGGGCCCGGTCGAGGAACTGGAGCTCGTCGTGGCTGTCGCCGAAGCCGCCGCGCCGCCAGCCCTCCTCGAGCAGGCTCATCAGCCGGGCCTCGCCATCCGGGACCGGGCGTCCCACATCCAGTTCCAGTTCGTGGAAGCGCTGGAGGACGTTGTGGATGACGATGCCGAAACGCATGTTCACCGTTGGCGGGGTCGGTATCCCGAAGACCCGGGCGAACTTGTACTTGAGCGGACAGGTGAGGTACATGTCGAGATCGGTGGCCGACAGTCGCAGGTCATCTCCCCGGCGGGGAAGAAAGGCGTCGAGCGAGGGTTCGCTGCGCGAGTCGGCCAGTCCCTGCCGCATGCCGCGCTCCCGTTCCTGGGCGAGCAGGTAGGGGTCGAGCGTCGAGGCGTCGAGTTCGGCCAGCTGCTCCGGAGTCGCGATCTGGGCGAGCAGTCCGTTGACGGCCTCGATCGCTTCCTCATCGCTCGACCCGTCGTCGCGCTGGGCCAGGGCCGCGAGCTTGAGCAGCTCCAGGTACCTGGCTACCGCCCGGTTCACGTCGATCGCCGTGTCGAGCCTTGGTTCGTTGAGTTCCGAGCCGGCCTTCCACGAGGCCTCCATCACTTCGCCGAGCATCGCCCGGTAGGTGGCGGCGACGTCCTCGGCCGGGCCGAAGAGTTCCTCCTCGTGGATTTCTTCCAGGCCGCCGGTCGCTTCGAGGATCGCGGCGACCGGGTCGGGTTCGACGTCACCGGAACGCGAGAGAACGACCTCGTCGCGGGCCGAGGTGAGCGCGGTTGCGATCGCGACCCTCGCGGTCTCCGGTCCACCGGGATGGGTCGGGTCCTCGCCGATGCCCGGTCCGGGGGTGCGGGTGATTCCGAAAGGCCGCTCCAGGCCGAGCACCCAGATCCGGGTCCACTCTCCGCCCTTCAGCATGTCGAGACCCACCACCGGCACCGCACCCACGCCAGGCAGGTCAGGGCCGCCGACCGGTTCAAGTCCGCCGTCGGCGAGGGCCTCGAGGAAGACGGTGAACTCCCGGACCGACGCATCCGGGTCCCGCCGGGAGAAGTCGGTCGCGATCTCGGCCAGGCGCGACAGGCCGAGCAGCCGCTCGGCCGTTTCAGGCCGGGCCGCGAAGAGCCGCTGCCGCCGGAAGCCGATCCGCTCGATCAGCCGCCTCACATAGGCATCCGGCCGCCGGGTGTTGAGCGCGCCCGATGCCGCCCGGTAGAGGTTGAGGAAGCCTTCGATCCGCTGGCGGGCCTCCGGCGCCATCTGCGGCGATTCGAGCGAGGCCTCGCAGGCGCTGACCATGTCGAGCTTGCGGCGCTTGGAGATCTGGGTTAGCCGGGCCAGGTCGAGCGAGCGCAGTTCGGTCGGCGGCCTCATCAGCGCCCGGGTGACTGCCCGGGCGTCGGTCGGGTCGGTCAGGGCCCTCAGCCAGGCGATCGTGTCCCGCACCTCCGGCTGGCGAAAGAGGGCGGCACCACCTCCGGGCCGGGCCGGAATGCCGCGCTCGGCCAGAGCGCCGACGATCGCCACTCCCTGGGAGTTCACATCCGGCACCGCGATCGCCAGTTCTTCGGCGGGCGTCCCGGAGGCAATCTGATGCTCGACCTCGCGGGCCGCGGCCTGGGCCTCGGCCCTCGCCGAAGCGGGCCGCCAGTAACGGACCGAACCCTCGTCACCACGGGCGTCCCAGGCGCCCTCCGGGAGCGGCCCGCTGCCGAGCGCCGCCCGGGCCGCCTTGATCCGCACCTCGCTCATTCGCCAGGCCTCGTCGAGCGTGAACTGGGCGGGGTCGGGGAAGGCGCTGAGGAAGCGCTGCTCGGCCCCGGGTCCGTAGATCGCCCGGGAAGGGTCGATCGCCGCGACCACGCTCTCGGGACCGGCCGCGGCCAGCCGTTCGAGCAGCCCGGCCCGGGCGGGATGCAGATCCTCGAGCTCGTCGATCACCAGATGCGGGAAGCGGCCGATCGCCTCACCGGCGATCGCCGGGTCGGCGAGAAGCTCGGTGGCTATTCGGGGCAGGTCGTTCCGGTCGAGGAGGTCGGCCGCCGCGAGGATCCGGTTGTGGATCTGGATCAGTTCGGCCAGCTCGCCGCCGTCGGTTCCTTCCCGCTTTGCCCGGTCGATCCCGATCAGCAGCTCGCGCAGCAGGCCGGCCGGGTTGCCGCGGATCTCGTGGTGCCGTAGGGGCAGCTCGTCGACCCGGGACAGCAGCATGGCGAGGCGTTCGGCCGCCCCGATCACCTCGAACGAGGGACCAAGCCCGGCTTCGATCGGCCGGTGACGGAGGATCTCCTCGGCCAGTCCCTCCCAGGTGAAGACCGAAAGCGCCTCGTAGGGACCGGGCAGGGATTCCTCGAGGCTCCGCCGGTGGGCGGTGGCGGCACGGTCGGTCGAGGCAATCACCGCGACCCGCGAGGGGTCAAGCGCGGAGCGGGCAGGGTCGTCTTCGCTGGTATCCGGACGCGAAAGGTGAATCACCCGCTCCCGCACGGCGGTGCTCTTGCCGGTGCCGGCACCACCGCGGATCAGGAGCGCGCCGGAGCCGTGCCCGCGAACCAGATCCCGGCCGGGGCCGGGATCACCATCGGCACCGGGTCTGGATTCGGGATCGCTCACACCTCCAAGTTACCCCAGCGAGGATCCAGCCTCCACCCCGGAGTGGGTCGGATTTCCGGCACCTGCGCCGAGAATCCGACCCACTGCCCCGCGTGGCTTGTCTCTAGGATGTCGCGGGTGAACCAACTGCCCGCAGACCCCGCACTCGACGCCGACTGGACGGGGATCTGCCGTCGCATCGTCGAGGAGCAGAAGAAGCTCTTCGAGGAGTACGAGACGATCGAGAAGCGCGACAACTACGAGGGCGTCGGCGAGGGCGGGGACCACACCCTGGTGCTCGACCGAATGTGCGAGGACGTGATCTTCGCCGAGCTCGAGGACCTCGCCGAAAACGGTGCCGCCGCTTTCACGGCGATCTCGGAGGAGCGTGGCACGGTCGAGTTCAACGAGGGCGGAAACGCCTGGGTGGTGATCGACCCGATCGACGGTTCGCTCAACTTCAAGCGCACCATTCCGCAGCATTCACTCTCGATCGCCGTGGCAACCGCACCGAACATGGGAGCGGTCGAGTTCGGCTACGTCTATGACTTCGGCACCGGCGATGAGTTTCTCGCCCAGTCCGGCGAGGGAGCCTTCCTGAACGAGGAGAAGCTGAACCTCGAACCCCGCGACGGCCTTGAGGTGGTCGGGGTCGAGGGATCCGAGCCGGCCCGTCTCGTCCCGATGCTGGAGCAGCTTGCAGGCAAGGTCTACCGGGTGCGCTGTGTCGGATCGCTGGCGATTTCGATCGCCTCGGTCGCCGCCGGTCGCTTCGACGGTCTCGCCTTTCCCCACCTTTCCCGTTCCGTTGATGTCGCTGCCGCACAGTTGATCGCCCGTGAGGCCGGCGCCCTGGTCGACCTCGGCGAGGGCGGGCTGAGCGAGGTGGGCCTGGCCCTGGAGGATCGCTTTCCGGTCACGGTGGCCGCCAGCGGCGAGGGTCTCGACACCCTGGTTGCGGCCCGCCCGGTTGCCTGAACCGCCCGTTCGAGCGCCACAGATCCATCGCTTTCCGGGCGCAACTGTTCGCCCCGATGCGAACATCTGATCGACCAGAATCCTTCCTGCAACGCCGCTTGCGCCTTGAGTGAGCCGGGTTTTCCGCTTGGTAATGGGGATTCCGTGTCCGTGACGGAGGTCACACGAAAAAAGAACATGTGTTCGTATTTGGTGCTACACTTCAAACATCCTTAGAAGTAAGTAATCTGCTTTCAACAACAAAGGACTGATTGATTCCCATGGCCGAGACCAAGAAGAACACCACCAAGAAGACCGCCGCCAAGAAGTCGACCGCGAAGAAGCCGCGCACTGCCGCCCAGCTTCGCGCCGAGGCCGAGAAGAAGGCCGTTCACGCCGCCAAGCTCGACGCCGAGAACGCCAAGAGCCGCCTCGAAGAGGTTCAGGACACCGCTGTCGAGTACGCCCGCAAGGGTGTCGACGTGCCGGTAGGCGCCGCCCTCAACCTCGCCGACCGCGTGTCCGAGGTGATCGAGGACTGGAGCGACCAGGCTTCCGCCGAGAAGAAGGTCAAGGGTTACCGCGCTGACCTCACCAAGACCGTGAAGCGTGCCGAGCGTCGTGGCACCACCACCCGTCGCAAGGCCACCACTCAGGCCAAGAAGCGCCGCAACTCGCTCGAGAAGACCGTCCGCAAGCAGCGGAAGAGCTTCGAGAAGACCGTCAAGACGACCAACAAGGACGTCAACAAGCAGATCGAAGCCCGCGTGAGCGAAGTCAGCAAGCGCGCCAACCAGGTCCAGGCCGACGTCAGCAAGGTCGCCGAGGAGCAGGGCAAGAAGGCCCAGGACCTCGTCAACAAGGTCACGGAGCAGCTTCAGTCGCTGGTCTAGACCACACTTAGCCCGGCTGCCGACGGAGAGCGGCAACCCGGAGAAGATCGGCTGACCTCATAACCTCGTCAGTCGATGTAGTACCTCTCCTCCCTCGCCAACGGCCCCTCCTCGGGGCCGTTGGTCCTTAAGGGACCAGCTCAACGAGCGAAGAGGCAGTTGACCTTCATCGTGTAGCCCACGTCGGGACCGTCGTCGCTTCTAACCGTGAACCGATACCCCTGGGGAGCCTTCCATTTGTTTGACACGGCGCTTCGGTTGACTTCGAAGGCCGTTTCGCTCAACCCCCCAACGAAAGGATCGATAGCGGTAGGAGCTTTCGAGGGGCACAAGATGCTCCCTACAGACTCGGTGAATTGCCCATCTCCCGCGACGAGATCTTCGGACTTGAGTACCAAGGAGCGTCCCACGTACATTCCCCCCAAAGCTCTCGCTCCGACGCTTGACTTCTTCAAGTCATCCCTGCCTACCGTGAACTTCCCCGGTAGGGCAACGGCAGTTCCACCGATCGCGACGATCAATGCGATCAGTGCGACAACCATCGCCGGCGACGGTCGTGGTATTCCCCTCATCCTGCCTCCTTCCCTGCCGGATCAGTCCTTGGGGTACACAATGACCGATCTTGGCTTCGATGTCGAGGGCAGATATGGCCATCCGGCCTCTGGCAGGGCGGAAGCCCGGAAGACGATGCGCTGTGCGGACGCGATGGTGCGGAACCGGTAGCCGTACCGGAACCTCCCACGACGATCGGTACGAAGCACCTCGACCGGGCGCCATTTCCTCCTGGACGGGTCGAAGTACTGAATCGCCACGAGCTTGCCCCTTGCCGGGGGTAGCGCCCCGCTGAATCCGACCGAACCCCTCATTCGTACCACGCCGCCGTTGTAGAGCTTTCGCGGCTTGATCCGGAAACGGACCCTTCCTTTCACTTTCAGCCTGAGCATGTTGCTCGAAACCGGGGAAAGTCTCCGGTTGCCACCGAAATGAACCTCCACTCCTCTAGATGGCCCGCCGGTCAGCCTCGTCCGATATCTGCCGTCGCCGTCAGTGGTGATTTGCCGGGTTACGGTGCCGCGGCGGGATCCCGCCATGAACGTCTCGACCACCTCGACCGTCTGATTTGCCAGGGCCACACCTCCACTCGTGAGCCTGCCATCGACAAACTGCCTCGCTCCATATTTCCCTCGAACGACCTGCCTGCCCCGGGCAAGCGAGGCGATCAGACTCGAAGGCTGCTTGACCGGCAGGTTCAAGATCATCGGAGCACCGATCGAGGTTTCGTTACCGGTCGACTGGTTCCCCGCGCGATCCCGCACGGTGGCATTGAGTTCGTATGAGCCCTGGGGCAGATCATCTGAAGGCACGCGGGCCAGGTACCGACCTCCGCTCCCGGTGGTCGTGAGCGGAGTGAATGCCTCGCCGGACCCAGCTCTGCGAATTCCGATCGAAGCGGAAGCCACACCGGAGTCCGTGTCATCGGCAACCATGCTGACCAGTTCAGGGTCCTCCGGATCCCGGTTCGGATCAAATCGGAGTTCGGGAGGCGTCGTATCGATCCTGACGATGGCCTGTCCCGGGTTCTGGTGGGTATCACCGTCAACCCCCGGCAGGCCGTCGTTTGCGTTGCCGGCCAGATCTTCGGCCCAGTACCTGATCCGGTTCACTCCTTCGGTTGCGACGGCGAATGTCGCAATCGCTCCGGGAGCCTCATAGGGCGCATAATTGTCGGCGGCAATGACTGTTTTCGGCTCGCCGTCGTCGCCTGCCTCGGGCAACATTCCGGAGAGTTGGTCAACCGCATGGACGGTTACCGTCACCGGGCGGTTGACCCAGTCATTCGGGATCCCGGTGATCGAGGAACTGGGAGGTGTGCGGTCGACCTGAACGACTGTGCTGCCTGGCTCGAGCGAAGACTTGCGTGCTCCCGAAACCGCCGCTGCGGTGATCCAGTGGCTTCCTTCGCTCAGGCCGCCAATCGATCCGGTCCGAAGGTCTGCCCCTCCTGACAGAGTTATTTCGGGGGCGAGACAGACCCCTGAGCTGCATGGCTCGGCGGGTCCTCCGCTGGAGACCCTCATCGCATAGCCACCAATTCCGGAGGGACCGCCCGGCTCAGCCCTTTCGATTTCCTGCTGGATCGGGAGTTCGTCCCGGGATATCCAGCCCTCGGGTTCAACCGGACTGACGTTTCCCGGTGGGCGATCGTCAAACCGGAGGATCGTCTCCGCCGACTTGCCCAGGTTGGTAGCCCCATCGACCAGATAGACGATCGCCTTGTACGCCCCCACATCAGGAACGTCGATCGGCCCGGCGCTCTCGACATCCTGCCCGCCGAAGTAGCCGGCGTCGACCTGCGCACCGGAGTCCAGGTCCTGAAGGACGAAGACCGCACCAATTACCGGGGCAACCTGACCCGCCGGAATGCCCCACTTCAAAGTGAATCCGTTCTCCGCTTGCCAATCGGTCCCCTGATCGGATCGCAGGTTGGTCGGCGGGTTGGATGCCTGGTTGTCGACCAGGACCGTCCGGGTAGCCGTGCATGACTTTGATGCGGCCGACTCAGTGCTCGCATAGTCCCTCGCGCAGAGTCGAATCTGGTTGACCCCCTCCTGGAAGGGAGCTGCCGCGGTGTCGAGCGTTCGGCTGGCCGAGTAACTCAGGGGACATGGCGAGAAGCGCGTCGAATAGTTGCCCTTGTCCCCTGGACATACTGGAGCGGTGAAATCAACCCGGAGCCCGTTTACCTCGGCCCATGTCGCCGCGACTCCCGAGCCTTGATCCGATGCCTCGATCGTGATCGAGGCGCTGCCGCGGTGGTAGTTCGATCCGCCGGCCCAGTTCCACAACGTCCCCGAAGCCGCCGCGGTCGGGGCCGAGGTGTCATTCACCGTGAATTCGACGTCTGTGACTTCAATGAATGCCTTGCCGGAGGTTGACTGGTTCTCACAAGACGAGGTCGACATGCAGCGGACTCTGGCGATCACCATTTGTTGCGGGTTAGCTGCACCTGACCACGCAGCTAGTTGTTCACCTCCATCATGGGCCACACCGGCGCCTAGATCCGTGATTGAACTGCCATTGAAGCCAACTACCTCCGTCCTAATCTGGTTCTTGTCATTGAGCCGAGCGGCCACTTTCGTACCAACAACCTCGGTGCCCAGTGGAGCGGTCCAGGTGAACTGCCCGCCCTCCCCAAAGGCCAGATCGGTTCCGCTTCTGTCCTGATAGATCCCGAGCTTTCCCAATCCCGCCGTCAAACAACCGCTGACCGAGTCGAAGTGGGAACTTCCATTAATTGCTGAATAGGTGCCCTGAAAGTCCAGGTGCTGAGCTCCCTCGCATTGCCGCATCGTGTAGGTCCCGGCCTGCGCCGGCACCAACCAGCAAAGCCCAACCGCGATGGCACCGATCAGCACGATCGCCAGTTTCTGAAATCCGTTCATGGTGCGAACTCCCCTCCTCCGTTTCCGACAGGGACTGAGCTGGAAGCTGGTTGAGGGGGAGGAGAAGCGGCGGGCGCAGGACTTCCGGCCGCCTCGGGTGTGAACTCGGTCTCGGTCGGAGTCGGCGGAGGGGCAACCGATGTGACGACCGGTGCTTCGCTCACCGGTTCCGGACTTGAAGGCGCGGGTGGATCTGGCGCGACAGTCGTGTCATTCGAATCAGCTGACTGGCCCTGGGTTACCGGAGCCGGTTCCGGTTCCGGCTCGACGAAGGCCATCGGCACGCGCCGTGGTTCGCGGTCTGCGGCTACCCGCTGCTTTGCGGCAGGCTTCTCGTCCCGGTGAAGCAGATCCGCGGCGGGCAACACCCCGGTCGCGGCGCAGACCGCAGCAGTACCGGCAGTACCGGCACAGATGGCCGCAAGCTTTGCGAGCGCGGCCATGCCGGCGCCGCGAGAGCCCCCGGAGGCCATCACACCCTGGAGGCCTGATTCCGATCCCCTTCCGAGTCCGAAGAACCGGGTCTGCAGATCGATTGCCAATTCCTGGGCCCGTTCCCATATGCCTCGCCCGGCCGGAACCAAGGGAGCCAGTGCAGCAGCGGCCTTTGGCGCAGCTCGATAAGCCCGAAGCGTCGACCGGCAATGGCCGCAAACGGCGAGATGGGCCTCGAGTTCGGTGACTTGCTTGCCGGTCAGCTCTCCGTCGCAACTGGCCGAAAGCAGCGGTTCGAATCCCGGACAAAGTTCGCCCGATTCACTGTCGTGGAATGCGCTGCGAAACCTTGCCCTGCCTTCGGAGAGACACCGATTCACCTTGGTTCGGGTCCAGTCGTTCATCGACCCGATTTCCTCGTAGGAGAAGCCTTCAGCCAGTTGGGTCAGAGCCTTGAGCTCGGCCGGTTTGAGTTGTGCCAGGGCTTCCTTGCTTCGGGCGACTCGCTCTCGCCTGACCGTCAGGTCATCAGGACCGTCACCGGCCGACGGGATTAGCTGCACCCAGTCTTCGTCGAGGTGCTCATCCTCATGTGATTGGCCAGGCCGGGCGAGGGTTCGCTCTCTGGTCTTTCGGATGGCAAGCGCCTCGTGCTTGATCACCGTGCGGGTCCAGGGGAGTAGCTGCCTCAGGTCCATGGTGGGTGCCTTGGAGAGGAGGATCTCGATGCCGCGTTGATACGCATCCTCGGCATCCTCCGCGCAGATCGAAAACCGCCTGGCGGTCCACCTCAGAGGTCGGTCGTGATTCCTGATCAACTCGACCGCGACCCGCTTCCGTGCCGCTTCATCCGGCCTGCTACCGGAGGCGTCCATCTCCTTGTCTTGAACCGCAACTCCCCTCATGGGGTCCCCCACCTCTCAGACGGTCTGGTCTTTGTCCTATCCGCAAGCAACTCGGGATGCCAGTCGCCGGATCGGGACCACCGGGAGCCATCCCCCACAGTTTCAGCCCGTTGAAAAGTGTCCATTTGCAGCGCTAAGGGACCGGTCCGCGAAGTCTCTCCCCCCTTGCGGAGGTCGCTTTTCCCGCAATTTGCGGAGTTATTGGAAATCAATGCAAATTGCATTGTTTTTCTTCAGAAGGCACTTCCGAAATCCGGAAAGTGGGAGGTCCAGCTAAGTTGGAGGCGTGCCATCAAGGGAAGAGATCCAGGCGACGATCCCCCGCCTCGGCAGGGGCGCCCGGGTCAACCTGAAGCTGAAGGACGGGGGCGAGGTGCTCGGCACCCTCTACGGGCTCTTCGACGACCAGGTCTATTTCGAGGAAGAGGAGCTGGGCCCGATCGACTTGGACCGGATCGAGGACCTGATGGTCAGGATCCACACCGAACAGCCGGGCGGACCGGCCTAGCGCCGTTCGCGGATCAGGACGACGATTGCATAAACCAGGTTGATCAGCAGGAAGGGACCGAAGCTGTAAGCGATCGCTTCAAAGGTGGAGTAGGTGCTGTGGCTGTCCACTGTCGCCTACCTCTGCATCCCTAGAAGCGTCAGCCAGACCTTTGAGTAGTAGCCCTCCCGCTCGCGGCCCTGGCGGGCTGCGACAGCGTTCTTGAAGTTGTCGTAGTCGATCCGCCCGGCCAGATCTGCCGCGGCCTTGACCCAGTCCTCCCGCTTCACGTGGATCCGGTAGCGGTAGTCACTGAGCTCGCTCTCCTCGATCGAGTTCGCATATGAGGTCAGGGACTCGAGCCGGCAAAGGTGCTCCAGGTCCTCGCGAACCCGGGCCCGGACACACAGGCAACCCTCGGGCTCGCCCTTGTCCACCACTGAAAAGAAACCACGGTCAGTCACTATCCACATCGGCACCCTCCTGGGTTGAGTTGCGAGTGTCAGGAGAGTCGGTCTTCCCCGGGGGTTTCTGACGCCGGCCGGTCAACCGTTCGCCGAGGGCTCGGCTGACCGGGAAGATGACGTGGTGGTTCCTTTCGGTTCCTGCCGAGAGGATCCTGACGTGCTTGTAGGTCTTTCTTCCGCGACCTTTCATCACCAATACCTCCCCCGGTCCCAGGGTTCTTCCTCGATCAGGCCGTGATAGCGCCAGCGGAATCTTGTGAATCGCTCGATCATTGTCCGCAGCTCCTCACCAGACCCGAACTTTCGAATTGCGCTCGAGCAATCGGCACACAGGAACATGTAGGAAACCCGATCAGCGTTCTCAAGCAGAACAGGGTCTCGACAGAGTTCGCAGAACCGCCGCCTCGGGTGGGGCGGGGTATCGCTCGGATCGTGGCAGCGACCGCCGATGAATGCGCCGGGCGGGATCGGATGGTCCTTGTCTCTGATTCCGCTGCCGCCGTGCGAGCCGATCGCACTCCAGAATCCGTTGTAGCTGCCGATCTCCCCGCATTGCTGGCAGACCTCGAAGCCGTGGATCCCGAATCGCCGGGGTTCGCGCGGAGAGTTCGCCAGCAGGTAAGCCAGCAACTCCCGTCGTTCTTGCCGATCCGCCGCCTCTTCCTCCGGGGTCTGGACTTCTTCCCAATCGTCGAACCAACCCATGCTTCACCTCCATCGGTTCCGGCGTTAGCACCGTTTCCGGGAGATCACTCCCGTTCGGTTGCTGCGGCGTCAAAGGGCCGGCCCCCTCAACCGCTCTTGATAGATGTCTTGACTCTACCGTCGGCGGGTGGGTCGAAATCTGACGGCCGGGAAGTTCAGCCGGTCGGTTTCCAGACCTTCAGGTCCGAGACGGTTGCGAGCTGGTCGAAGTCACGGTCCTTGTGGAGCAGTCTTGCCTCGTGCTGAATGCAAAGCGATGCGACCAGAAGGTCGACTGATCCCTTTACGGTCACGCCGCTTTTCCGGGCTCGCCGGTAAAGGGCCGCGGCCTGGATGTGATCTCCGGGTCCGCTCACTTCCAATTGGGGAAATGAGATCAGGAACCCCATTGCGAGATTCGCGTCCTTCTCCGATCGGAACCCTCGGAGGATCTCAGTCAGGCAAAGGTCGACGATCCCGACTGGTTCTTCCGTTGCGATCAGGTCTCGTAGAGCGCGCTCCTCCGGGCTGTCGACCGCATTGAAGTGGTCGATCCAGACACTGCTGTCCACGACGATCAATCGGCCCGGCGCCATTCGTCCAGGTCGCCCTCCCACTTGAGCTTCCCACGCAGTTCCAGAATCCCCAGGCGCTTCCTGCGGTTGACGAATTCCCGGAGGGCGAGGTCGACCGTTTCCTTCATGCTTTTCTCGCCGGCCAGCTGCTGTGCGTCGGCCATCAGTTCCTTGTCGATGACGATGTTCGTCCTCATACACATCACGATACACATTGGCCGTCCTGTCCTCAAGTGGCTGGTTCACTCATGGTTGAAGGGACCGGAAGGGCAGGTTCGCCCCCTTGTCGGGCTGCCGTTTCGGGCGGCTGTTTCCGCAAATGCCGGGTTTTTTGGGGTGGTGAGTTGACGTAACTCACACAGGGCAGAGGAGCGGCGTTATGTTCGGCTCATGGCGAGGACGGAGGGACAGATCCCGGACGGACTGCTCACAGGAATGGAGAGGCAGGCCGCGATCCGCGGGGTCGAGACGGACGAAATGTTCGAGTCGGCCGTGCGCAGCGAGCTTGCCGCCTACCGGAACCGTGAGCCCGGACCGCTGGCTGATCTGGATGAACTTCGCCTGAGCTTCGACTGGCCGGCGTCCGACTCGAACGGACGCCGCGGGCGGCGGCATCTCTGAAGCTGGCCGGCGCGCCCCTCGCGGGGCGCCCGACCTGGCCGCCGGGGATGCCGCCGCAATTCAGTCGATCACCTGATCGACCAGCACTTCGAAGATGCCGCGGGTCCCGGTCGACTCGACGAGTGGTTCAACCGCGGCCACCCGATCGGCGTACTTGTTGTCCTTTGACTGGCTCGCAGTGAGCTCGTCCAGGGTTCCGTCGAATATTCCGAAGGTGATCACCTCGTCCTCGTCGGCCGTGTTGCGGATCGCGTAGAACCGCTGCCAGCCACCGGGGGTCTCGTCGTCCGGAGGACGGAATTTCTCCAGGAACTCCTCGGACTTGCCCGGCTTCACCTTGCGGACCGTCAATGCGCAAAGCATGACTTCTCCTTTCTCTGCCTCCAGGCCGAGCCTATCCGCAGGGAGCAGCCGGAGGGTCAGGAATCGCTCTTGGCCTGGACCCGGGCCTGCTGGGCGTTGACGTTCCTGGTCATCTTTCCTGAGTGGTTGCCGGCCGGGTCTGTGGCCGTCATCGTCAGCCGGTAGCGCCCTGCCCTGAGCCGGAACCTGCCGAGCTTGATCACGTTTGCGCCCTGCTTGCCCTTGCGGGTGATCTTCACCACCTTGCGCTTGCCCTTCTTGCGGATCGGGGTGAAACGGACCTTCACCGTGGCCTTCTCGGAAAGCCGGAAGCGGAGCGCGCCACCCTTGCCCTGCCGGAAGCGGAACTTCACCTTGCTCAGCTTGGGCGCTGTGCTGTCCACCGGGCAGGCAGATGGCATCGTCGCGCAGGTCGGCTGGAACTCGTAGGCGCCCTGATCCGGCAGCGAGGAACCGTCGCCGTCACCGTCACGGGGGCGGGGATCACCGGCGAAGTCCGTGGTCAGGGTCGAAGCGGGATTGCCGGCATCGATCGAAGGGGAACCGGGCAACAGATTGAAGTCACCGCTGCCGGCGAACATCGGGTCCTGGTTGATGTTGGTCGGGCTGCTCACATTGACTGTGCCGGCGGAACCGGCCGCCGCGACCGGCGCAAAGTTGGAGTTGCCGATGTTGAGCAATGCCTTGGGGAAGCCCGGTCCGATCGGCACCAGCAGGTCCCAGGTGCTGTCATAGCCGCGAATGATCGAGCTGTCGATGTTGACGATCCCGTTGCCGGCGGTGGTCGAGCTGGGAATCTGGATGTCAAGCGCCGAATAGGGGGAAGGACCCTCATTCACGAAGGTGGAGAAACGGGCGTTGATCACCGTGTTCTTCGGCTTGCCAGGGGTCGGGGCGACCGACAGGGCCTCACCACCAGTCGCCGAGAAGACCGAGTTCTCGATATCGATCGAGCCGCCCGAACCGGCCCAGGCGCCAGTGAAGGTGGTGTCTGCAACGATGCTCGACCGGATCTTGAACCCGGTGTCCTGGTCATCGGCGACGAAGGCGTAGTTAGCCCCGGTGACCGTGGAATTGATGACCGTCGTCGTACCCGGGACAGCGCCGTTGGTCTGCAGCGCCCAGTCCAGCTTCGACCCCTCGGCCGCGTAGAAAAGGCAGTCGGTGAACTTGTTGTCCCCCAGGAGCGAATTGAAGCCCGAAGACTCCGAGTTACGGATTTCCACATTTACCCGCGTGAATTTGGAGTCCCGGAGCTGGCCGGCAGACCCATTACCACCATCATCGGGGAAGGAGGCCGGCACCACGACCGTCAGGTCGGACATGTCGGTGCCCGGCCGGTCGTCGGTCCGCAGGACATAGCTGTTCGTGGTCGCCGACGAAGTGAGTCTGGTCTTGTCGGCGCCGGCGCCCGTCACCTGAAGCGGGTCGGTGCCCTGGGCCACGAACGAGCCTGTCGCCGTGAGAGTCCCCTCGTCGATCATCACCTTGTCGGCGGTTCCGTCGCTGCCGTCGTCGGTCATCGCCGCGTTGAGGTCGGCCCGAGCCTGATTGGTGCCGTTGTCCGGGCAGCCGGCGAAGAAACCCGGTACGCAGAAAGTGGTGGCCGACGCCGGCGCGGCGCAGACCAGAAGAAGCGAGACGGCTGCCCCGGCGGCAATTGCGTGCCTGATTGCCTTCAATTTTTCCCCCTAGACCCTGACCCGAACCTTCCGGGTGACGGTTTTCGACTTGTTGCCCGCCTTGTCGGTGGCGGTGATGGTCAGTTTGTAGCGGCCGGAACCCAGTTTCCTCTTTCCGATCTTCAGCGTCAAGTTGCCGGCCTTTGCCTTGCGGGTCAGCTTCACCTTCTTGCGCTTCGGCTTGGACTTCTTCGGGACCGGGGTGAAGGTGACCCTGACCGTGGAAGCCTCGGAAAGACGAAGCTTCAGGGTGCCTCCCTTGCGGCGCTTGAAGCTGAACTTCACCTTGCTGATCTTCGGTGCCGTCTTGTCGGCGGGCGGGCAGAAGGCCGGATCATCGGCGCAGGTCGGCTGGAACTCGTAGGCGCCCAGATCGCGGACCGCCACGCCATCCGCATTCCCGTCAACCGGCCGGAACTTACCGTCGAGATCGGTGTCAGGCAGGCTTGTGGTCGGATCGCCCTGATCGATCCCGGGCGACCCGGCCGCCAGGTGAAAATCGTCAAATCCAACGAAGTGCGGGACCCCGAAGGGAATGTTCGAATTGGTGACGAAAGCCTGGCCATTGGTCGTCCCGGCCGAATCAGTGGCGGTGTAGTTGGCGTTCAGGATGACGTTGCCCTTGCTCTGATCGATCGGCGCCTCCAGGTGCCAGGGACTCGTGAATCCGCTGATGATCGAGTTCTCCAGGGTCAGGTTGATGTTCTGCGTCGGACTGGCGACCGTGTCGACCCAGGCGTGAATCGCAGGCTGGTTCGGGTCACCAGTTGCGACGACCGTCAGGTGGTTGAGGTTGAGGGTGGTTGGCTTGTTTACAAAGTTGAAAGCCCGGATCGGCGATCCTTCACCGCTCTCGATCAGGGAGTTGGTGACCGAGACCAGGGCGCCATCGGAAACCTGAATTGCTGCATCCGCCCCGGTGAAGTGGGCCCGGTTCACGGTGACCGGGTTCGTGTCCGGACAGTTCCAGACGAGGCCGTATTGGGCGTCGCTCACCTGAATGTCGCTGAATGTGATTCCCCCGGTCAGGCAGTAGCTCTGCTGGTAGAAGACACCCCCGAAAGAGGCGCCGTTCTGGCCGAAGACCCGGATGTCCTTGAAGGTGCTGCCGCCAGTCGGGTTGTACACGCCGAAGGAGTCCTCGTTGCGGGTGATCAGGTCCACCGACTCGAAATGGTCGGCCGTTTCCCCTACCGCCGCCCCGACGTCGAAACTGGTCGGAACAACCACCGCCAGATCCTTCACCGTGATCGTGCGGTTGTTGCCGCCCAGGTTCAGGACATAGGTGCCGCCCGAGGCAGAGCTGGTCAGGAAAGTCTTCTCCCGTCCGGACCCGATGATCTCGAGGGGGTCGTTGCCGGTCGCCGTGAAACTGTCCGTGGCGGTCAGGGTTCCCGGGGCGATGATCACCTTGTCCGGGTTGCCGTCGGCACCGTAGGCCGAAAGCGCCGCGTTCAGGTCCGGTTCAGCCTCGTTTATGCCGCTGGCCGGGCAGGCCGCCGAATAGGTCGGTACACAGAAGGTGTTGGCCGAGGCCGGTTGGACGAAAGCGAGCCAAACCGACAGAACCACCAGAAGAAACGCGAACTTCCCCAAACCCCGCATCCAGTCCCCTTTTGTGCCTGGCCGCCCTCCTGGACGGCTTCATTCCAACCGGCGCGGAAGCTTACTCCCCGACAGCCTGGTCCAACCGTTCCAACACCTGGAGCCAGATCAGGTTGCGGCGATTCGCCCCGTAATGAAGCGCGGGGATCGTCAGCAGCGCCGAGCCGCGCATCACGTCGGGCTGGTCCTCGCCACCGTAGACCCCGAGGTGGAGGCCATCCGAGGCGAGTCCCTGATCGACCATTCCGGATGCGGTCAGGGCCTGGTGGAGATCAATCAGCGAAACCTGCTTCTGCCTCGCGACCTTCCTGATGATCCGGTCCGCCTCATCGACCCGTTCCTCGCCGGGCTGGCCGTTATGCGCGGGAACCGCCATCGGCGGCAGGGTCGAGAGGACGGGCACCGGCCCGAGCTGCCGCACCCGGTCGATCATCTTCCCCAGTTCCCGCTTGTAAGTAGCGCCGAGTGGCAGCCCGAGCAGGGCGTCGTTGGTTCCCGACATGATCAGCGCCCAACGCGGTCTGATCAACTCGATCTCGCATTCCAGCGGGGTCTGCTGTGGTTCGCATTCATCGGTCGGCGGGGCGATACCGGTGGCCGGGAGGTCCGCGGTCGGGGTCATCAGCCACTCGGTCCAGACCCCGGAGACCGCAGCGGCGGAGCGGCGGGTGAGCGAATTGACCGGAGAGCAGCCGGGCAGTCCGGCCAGGTCGGGGAACTTCACCTTCGAATACCGGGCGACCACCGTCCTGAGGTCACCGTTCGATCCGTAGCCGACCTCCCGGCACCCCAGCCCGTAGATGTTCTGCGGCCATTCGGTGTTCGAGTCACCGACCTTGGCGAAGACCTCGGGGTTCATCTTCTCTTCGTCGGCGCGGGCCACCTCCTGTCGGAGTCGCTCGCCGGCGGCGCCCGAAAGATCCGGCAGCACGGGCTCGCTTTGGGTGGAGGGAACATCGACGGACGGCTGCGGTGAGGAGCCGGGCTCCTGGTCGCTCGAAGGCGAGTTCGAACCCGACCCGCAACCTGCGAGAAGCAGCCCGGCGGCGAGCAGGGCAAGCAGCGGTCGGAGCATCTCAGCCGGTGATCCGGTCGAGCCGGGCCAGGGTCTTCAGCCAGATCAGGTTGCGGCGGTTGGCTCCGTACCGGAGAGAGCCCGGGCTGAAATCGACCGAATCGGCGAAGGTCGTTTCCCCCGGCTGCACCCCGACCATGGCGCCGTCGGCACCGGCGACCCCGAGATGAAGGCCGTCCACGGAAAGACCCTGGTTGATCATGAAGGGCTGCTCGCAGGCCCGCCAGAGGTTCATCATCGGCAGGTGCCAGGCCTTGGACAGCTTCCAGATGCCGCGGTTCGTGCGGGCGACCCCGGCGTTGAAAACGGCCTGCCGGTCACTGTCTGTCTGGATGATCGGCGGGATGGTGCTGAGCACCGGGACTACCTTCCGGGCCCGCAGGGCCCTGATGACCGAGGCGAGCCGGGGAACGATCTGGCTGCCCGGCGCCTTGCCGAAGGCGAGGTCCATCCCGAGGTCGTTGGTGCCGAGCAGGACCACGGCATACCTCGGATTTAAAGTGTCCAGTTCACAGTCAACCGGCGTGCCCTCGAGCGGGCAGCCCGGGGGCTTTGCCCAGTAGCCGGTGTCCGGAAGGTTCTTCACCGGCGTGACCGTCCAGGTCGAGAACACTCCGGCCTGGGCGGACGAGGAACGCCGGGAAAACGAGGTCCAGGGCCGGCAGCCTGGAAGCGCCCGGGGATTCTGCAGGCGAACCCTGTTGTAGGCCCTCAGGGTCGCCCGCAGGGAAGCCGTGAGCCCGGTCGGGGAACCGCAGGCGAGGCCGTAGAGGTCGGGGGAGAACTCGGTGTTCGAATCGCCGACCTTGGCGAACACTCCCCGGCGCAGACCGGATTTCCGGCCGGCCGCGACCCGGGACTTCAGCCTGGCCTGGTCCTTGGCCGAGAGAACCGGCACCACCGGGGCGCTCTGCCAGGAGGCGGCAGCCGAACCTGCCGTCCCGAGACCAAAGACGGCCAGAACGGCGATCAGCGAAATCCGGATCGCTTTTCTCCTGATTGCTTCCATGGCTTCCATTCCCCTGCGAATGACAGTCAGGAAACGATAGTGGACCGGAGCGGCACTGCCCGCGGGACCTCGACTACGATCAGCGCCATGACCGTAAGCGTGGTAACCGGCGGAGCCGGATTCGTGGGATCGCACCTCTGCGACGCCCTGCTCGAAAAGGGCAACAAGGTGATCTGCATCGACAACCTGGAAACCGGCTCGCTCCAGAACATCGAGCACATCACGAGCGACGACTTCACCTTCCTGCCCCAGGACATCACCGAGGAGGTCCATGTCGAGGGCGACGTCGACTTCGTTTACCACCTCGCCTCCCCGGCCAGCCCGATCGACTACGCACGGCTGCCCCTCCACACCCTCAAGGTCGGTGCGCAGGGCACCTGGCACATGCTCGGCGTGGCCAAGTTCAAGCGGGCCCGGTTTCTGCTCGCCTCCACCTCCGAGGTTTACGGTGACCCCCAGGTCCACCCCCAGGAGGAGAGCTACTGGGGCCATGTCAATCCGATTGGCCCGCGCGGCGTCTACGACGAGGCGAAGCGTTACGCCGAGGCGTTGACCATGGCCTACCACCGCCAGCAGGGCGTGGACACCTCGATCGTCCGGATCTTCAATACCTACGGTTCGAGGATGCGCGCCCACGACGGCCGGGCGATCCCGACCTTCCTGCGCCAGGCGCTCCAGAACCAGCCGCTGACCGTTTTCGGCGACGGTTCGCAGACCCGTTCTTTCTGCTTCGTCGACGACCTGGTCCGGGGGCTGATCCTGCTGGCCGAGTCGGGCGAGCACCTTCCCGTCAACATCGGCAACCCGGACGAGTACACCCTGCTGCAGCTCGCCAACGCGGTGATCGAAGCCTCGGGGGCCGAGTCCAGCGTGACCTTCGAGCCGCTGCCGACCGATGACCCGCAGGTCCGCCAGCCCAACATCGACCGGGCGAAGGAGCTGCTCGGCTGGGAGCCGACCGTGCCGCTTTCGGAGGGCCTCCGGAAGACGATCGACCAGTCCGGTCGCGACCGCCTGATCGGCAAGACCGGCTGAACGCGGCAGATGACCGGGGCCGGGACAGTCCTCGTCCTCGGGGCCACCGGCTTCCTCGGCGGCCGGATCGTCGATGAATTCGAGGCCGCCGGAGTCGAAGTGGCGGCGGCCTCCCGGCCGGAGGGCGATCTGCTCGATCCAGCCGGCCTGCGGGAGCTGATCGCCCGGACCGCCCCGGACACGGTCGTCAATGCGGCAGGCATGACCTCGCCGGCCATCGCCAGGGAACGACCGGCCGACTGCTTCGCCGTCAACACGGGCGGCATGCTCAACCTGCTGGAGGCGGTCCGGCTGGAGGCACCCGGGGCGCGGGTCCTGGCTCTTTCATCCGCCGCCGTCTATGCGGGTGAGCCGCCGTTTACCGAAAACTCCCCGACCGCTGCCACGACGCCCTACGCCGCCTCGAAGATAGCGATGGAGATCCTCTGCGGTCAGTACTCCCGGGGCCATGGCATGACGGTCACGGTGCTGCGCTGCTTCAACCTGACCGGTCCCGGCGAGCCTGCCAGCCAGGCGACATCGGAATTCGCGCGGGCCGCGATCGAGGCAGGAGCGGGAGGCAGGGCGGAGGTCAGGGTCGGCGAACCGGCGACGGCCCGGGACTTCACCGACGTGAGGGACGCCGCCCGGGCGATACGCCTCCTCGCCGAAGGGGAACACGACGGAACCTTCGACCTCTGCTCCGGCAGCGCGACCAGCCTGCAGGAACTCGCGGGAATGATCAGCGAACTGTCCGGGGCTGAACTGAGCCTGCGCGGCTCGGGCACAGGCCAGCCGGCATCGGGCCTTCTCAGTGTCCGCGGGGACGCCTCGAAACTGGCATTGGCGACAGGATGGAAGCCGGAGATTGGACTCCGTGAGAGCCTCGCCGACCTGCTCGACTCGCTCGGCGCATAGGATCCCGCGCCATGGAAGCAAGCGGTTCAACCGAGGCGGTGGACACCACCAACTACGAGAAGTTCCAGACCGGCAACCCGGTGGTGCAGCGGCTGATCGGCGGCTTCTACCGGAAGGTCGAAGACATCGTAAGGCCGCTAAAACCGGCCACCGTGCTCGATGCCGGCTGCGGTGAAGGCGAGACCCTCGACCGTCTGGCCGGAGTCCTCCCGCCCTTTCCGGTCGGCATCGACCTCAATCAGGAATCGGTCGATTTCGCCGCAGAGAGGCTGCCGGACGCGACGATCCGCCGGGCCGATCTGCTGGAGCTGCCCTTCGAGGACGACAGCTTCGACCTGGTCTTCTGCCTCGAGGTGCTCGAGCACCTGCCCGATCCCGGGGCGGGCCTGGAGCAGCTGGCCAGGGTCTCCCGACAGGACATCGTCGTTTCGGTTCCGCATGAGCCCTGGTTCCGGCTCGGCAGCCTGGCCCGGGGCAAGTATCTGAAGACCTGGGGCAACCATCCCGAGCACGTCAATCACTGGAACCCGAAGAGCTTCCGGTCCTTCCTTTCCACCCGGACCGAGGTGGTCGACGTTCAGACCGCGATGCCGTGGATCATCGCCCGGTGCCGGCCTCTTCCAGCCGGCTGAGGTCGAGGCCCGGATCGATGGCCGGGCTGACCACCTTCTCGATCAGGGCCCGCTCCTCCGAAACCCCGGCCCGGCGACCGGCGACCAGCATCTGGCCGATCAGGCCGAGCGAGAAGAGCTGGACGCCGACCACGATCATCAGCACGCCGAGGAAGAGCAGCGGCCGGCTGCCGATCGGTTCGCCGCCGATCCAGATGATCGACAGGTAAAGGCAGATCACGAAGCCGAGGAAGCCGAGGCCGATGCCGAGCAGACCGAAGAGATGGAGTGGCCGGTTCCGGTACCGGCCGAGAAAGGCGACGGTGAGCAGGTCGAGGGCACCGCGGCGGTAACGCTCCAGGCCGAAGCGGGATGAGCCGTGGAGGCGGGGGCGATGGTTGACCGGGATCTCGGAAACCCGCCAGCCCTGCTGCGCGGCAAAGGCGGGCAGGAAGCGGTGCATCTCGCCATAAACCTCGATCGAGCGGGCACATTCACCGCGGTAGGCCTTGAACCCGCAGTTCATGTCGTGGAGCTTCACTCCGGTCACCCGGGCGGTGAACCAGTTGAAGATCTTCGAGGCAATCCGCCGGGTGAACGGGTCCTGCCGGTCGCTCTTCCATCCGGAAACCAGGTCCGAATCCGACTCGAGCGCCTCGAGCAGTCGGGGGATGTCGGCCGGATCGTCCTGGCCGTCACCGTCGATCGTGATCACCTTCGCCCCACGGGTCACGTCAAAACCGGCAGCGAGAGCGGCCGACTTGCCGAAATTACGGCGGAGCCTGATCACCCCGAGCCGGTGATTGCCTTCGGCGAGTTCGGCAACACAGTCGAAGGTGCCGTCGGTGGAGCCGTCATCGACCACGATCGTCTCCCACTCGAGGCCGAGGCCGGAGCAGGCAGAATCGATCTCTGCGACCAGGCCGGGCAGGGCTTCGCGCTCGTTGAAGGCGGGAATGATCACTGAAAGGTCCATCTGACCCCGTTCAAGGTAATACGCTCCCTCGCGTGACGCATGCCAGGCAGCTGATCCGGCGGATTGCTGGCAACCCGGAAGAAGGCACCGCCGGACGCAAGGCGAGGCTGGCCGGGCTGATCGGCGTGCCGGTTGCGGGTGCCTTTCTGCTCGGCGTGATCATCGGCGTAATCGGCCAGAGCATCTCGGCCGGAGCGACCTTCATCCTCCTGGCGATCCCCGTGGCGATCGCCGGCGGTCTCCTCACCGGCCGGGTTGTACTCGACGGTGCGATGCAGCTGCGGGGCAGCCAGAAGGCCGGCTGGCTGGCCGAGAAACTCGAGCCGATCAGCGTCGTGGCCGACCCGGACCAGCCGGCGAGGGTCGAGATCATCCATCCGGCCGTCGACCTGAAGCATTTCTTCGGCGGGTTCATCGCGGTCTTCAACCTGGCCCGACGGCTGGGAGAGGACGGGCACCGGGTGCGGATCGTGACCATGGAGCCGCTAGAACTCCCGGCCGACTGGAGAAAGCGGGTTGCCGCCTACGAAGGTATCGGCAACTCCGTCGAGGACCTCGAGGTGATCGATGGCAGCGACAGAAACGTGCCGGTCCGGATGAACCCGGAAGATCGACTGATCGCCACCCACTGGACCGCCGCCCATGTCGCTTCCGGGGTTGCCACATCGCTCGGCCGGGACTCGTTCACCTATCTGATCCAGGAATACGAACCGTTGATCTTCCCGATGGGCAGCGCCGCCGCCCTCGCCGACCAGAGCTACGAGCTCGAACACACGGCGATCTTCTCCACGGACTTCCTGCGCGACTATTTCCGCGATCAGGAACTTGGCGTCTACCGCCCGGAGGGACCGGGCGAGGAAGGGACCGCCGTGTTCAGCAACGCGATCACTCCCGCCGCGGAAGTGACCGTGGGCGAGCTGCGGGGCCGGGACCGCAGGCGACTGCTCTTCTACGCCCGTCCGGAAGCCCATGCGGAAAGGAACCTCTTCGAACTCGGGGTGATGGCCCTCGACCGGGCCGTCGCTGCGGGGCATTTCAAGGGCTGGGACATCGCGGGGATCGGCAACGTGGACGGAACCGGCGAACTGGTCCTGCCGCGCTCGAAGGCCAGGATGAGGATGCTGCCCCGGGTCGCCCAGAAGGAGTACGCCGACACCCTGCGGCTGTTCGACGTCGGACTGGCCCTGATGTACACCCCGCATCCGAGTCTTGTCCCGATCGAGATGGCCGCTGCCGGCCTGGTCACCGTCACGAACACTTACGCGAACAAGGACCGTGACTCGCTTGAGGCGATCTCGACGAACCTGATCGCCGCCGAACCGCGGATCGACCAGATAGCCGAGGCGCTGATCTCGGCGGAAGCGATGAGCCGGGACTTCGAGGCCCGCGTCAAGGGCTCGAAGGTCGACTGGCCGGACCGGTGGGACGAAGCCCTCGATGACGACACCATGGAACAGATAGGTCACCTGCTCGACTAGGGTTGCCCGTCAGGTGGGCGAGCAGAAGACAAAAACAGAGGAGACGATCGACCGGGTCCGGGAGGGCTACGAATCGACTCTGAGCTGGAAGCTGACCCGGCCCTTGCGGGCCCTGAGCGGTGGAGCCCGGCGCCTCACCGGCACCAAGACGGAGATCCCCTGGGCCGACGTTGCCAATGAGATCAGGGAAAGCCCCGACTACGATTCGTGGCTCACGACCTTCTTCGACGATCAGCTGGCGGAGATCGACAGGGCCTGCGCGATCGCAAAGGAAGATGAGGCCTGGCAGCTCTTCCGTGAGCTGCAAGATGACCTCTGGGCGGTGCTCCTGACCCGCGATTACAGGAGTTACCCGAACATCCAGTCCGTGCTGCCCGACACTCCCGAACTCGACCTGCAATGGGAATGGAATGGCGCGGTCGGACTGCACCAACTCAGCCAGAGCAGACACTTCTACGGCCGTGTCTGCGAGTTGAACGAACGTCACGGCCGGGTGCCGTTGAACGAGGCCCGGATCCTCGACTTCGGCTGCGGCTGGGGACGACTGACCCGCTATTTCGCCCGGCATGCCATGCCGGACCGGCTCTTCGGCTGCGATCCGACCGGCAACATCCTCGACGTCTGCGCCGAGACCGGGGTACCGGGGGAGTTGAAGAAATCCGAATTCGTTCCCGAGAGCCTGCCGTTCGAGAACCTCGACCTGGCTTTCAGCTTTTCCGTGTTCACGCACATATCGGAAGATGCTCACCGGGCCTGTCTGGAGGCGATCCACAATGCCCTCGCCCCCGGTGGCCTGCTGGTGGTCACGGTGCGGCCTCCCTCCTACCTCGAGCTCGACCCGCCGATGGGGCCGGCCCGCCGAGGGCTCTCCGATGATTACGTGAACCGGGAACTCAGGGAACCCCGTTACATCTTCCTCCCCCACCTCGTCGAAGAAGGCCACCCGCTTCATGACGAGGGAGCGACGACCTACGGTGACACGGTGATCAGCTTCCCCTACATCGAAAAGAACTGGACCGACCTGTTCGAGATCGCCGAAACCGGCATCCTCACCGGAGACATGTACCAGGTCCCGGTAGCACTCAGGAAGAAGTGAACCGGAAGGCCTGATGGTGTTCGTCGACCCCGGGCAGGAGGACCGGCAGAAGCGGGGGCTGCCGATCGTCCCGGTCTTCGACGGTTACCGGGCCTTCGCGATCTTCGGAATCATCATCTACCACCTGCTCGGAGTAGCTCCCTTCAATGAGCCCTGGATGGACGAGTGGGTGAAGTTCCAGACCGCCACCTTTGGCCAGCTGATCGACGTCCTCTTCATCGTCAGCGGTTTTGTGGTCTTCCTGCCGACGGCGGCCCGAGGCAACTTCGGCAGTCTCGGCGGCTATGCGATCCGCCGGGCGGCACGACTGTTGCCCGCCTACTACCTGATCCTGATCCTGACCATGCTCGTGCTCGCCTTCGCGCCGACCGAGTTCGAGCGGAGCTTCCCGACCCTTCCCGCGATCGGAATCCACCTGCTCGACATGCAGACGCTGACCTCCTATTCGGACAACCTGGGGGCGATCGGCTTCGGTGTGGTCGGACCGGTCTGGACTCTCTCGGTCGAGGTCGGCTTCTACCTGGTGCTACCACTGGTCGCGATGTGGTTCTACCGTCACCCGCGGGCCGGCCTCGTGGCCGGCGCCCTGATCGCCGTAGCCTGGGCACAGCTCGGAATCCACGCGGAAAGCGTCGCCGACTTCCTCGGGCTCGGTATGACCGGGACGACCGCGCACCGGATCGACCTGGCGACCGGCATCCAGTTTCCGTTCTGGGCCTTCTCCTTCGCCCTCGGCATGGCCGGGGCGAAGCTCTATGTCGAAGTGAGAAAGCGCTGGGAGGAGGGCGATTGCCGCCGTCGCGCCGCCTGGGCCCAATTGGCGGGGCTGGCCGGTCTGGTCCTCTTCACGATCCTCATCTACAGCTCGCCCGAGAACAGCCGGGGCATCGCCGTGGTCGCCGAAGGCGTGCGGCATTCGCCCCTGATCATGCTCGGCTACTCCGCCAGTCTCGCCACCCTGATGGTGGCGACCGCGCTCGGACCCGACTGGACGCGCCGGCCGTTCGACAACCGGCCGATGAAATGGCTGGCCGAGGTCAGCTACGGCGCCTATCTCTCCCATGCGCTCTTCCTGTTCATCGGCACCTACAGCATCGGCGCCACCTTCCAGGGCAACGTCCAGACCCTGCTCGCCTGGAGCGCAGCAATCCTCCCCGCCACGATCCTCTACGGCTACCTGTCGGCCAGATACCTGGAACAGCCGATCCGCCGCTGGGCCCGGAAGTTCGGCCGGAACGTTACCTAGAGCTCTTCCGCGATCCGGGGAGCTTCGCGGCTGAAGACCTTGGCCGCGATCAGACAGAGGGCGACGGTGATCAGGAAGGCAGGCAGCAGGCCGAGCCAGCCGCCGGCGGCGTCGAGGGCGGTCGGTGCCGAGTTGTCGATCACCAGGTGCCGCAGCTCGATGAAGATCGGGGTGAGCGGGTTGATCAGCACGATTTCGTGGAAGCGCTCGGGAACGACCTCGATCGGGTAGAGGACCGGGGTCGCGTAGAACAGCGCGGTGGCGAGAACGCCCCAGATGATGCCGACGTCCCGGAACCGCACGAAGAGGGCGGAGACCAGGAGGCTGACGGCGACGGTGATCACGGTCAGGATCGCCACGATGAAGGGGAAAAACAGCCAGGTCCATTCGACCGGCACCCCCGAGGCGAGCAGGAAGACCAGCACGACGACGAGGTTCACGCCGAAGTTGAACAGGGCGGTGAGGACCACGGCCAACGGGATCACCAGCCGGGGGAACTGGGTCTTTCGGACCACCCCCTCCTGGGCCACCACCGAAGTCACGGCGGCGAGGGTCGCCTCCTGGAAGAAGGTGAAGACGACAATGTTGAACAGCAGCATCACCGGGTAATGCGGCACGTCGTCTCCGATCCGGAAGATCTGGGTGAAGACGAAGAGCAGCACTGCGAACAGGATCAGCGGCCGGAACAGCGACCAGACATAGCCGAGGACCGTGTCGAAGTAGGTCTTCTTGAAGTCGTTGACCGCGATCAGGTAGAGCAGGTCCCTCGACCGGCGCCATCCGCCGCCGAGGGCGGAGGGGCCGGTTACCTCCTGCAGGCCCGGGTCGGGCCCGCCCGAAGCCGGGGCGGCTGCGGTCGGGGAGCCGTCAGTCATCTTCCAGGCTCACCTTCACGTCGAGGTCGGCCTCGGCTTCAACCAGGCCGGGGGTGCGTTTCATCCCGTAGACAACGAACTCGAAGAGCTTTATTCCCTGGATCACCCGCTCGGAGGATTCCCGGTTGCGGTTCACCCAGCAGGTCAACAGGTAGCGGCCCGGGGTGAGGCGGTTCACCACCTCGCCGCTGATCGTGACCCGCTCTCCCTCACGGATCACGTCACCGGGACCGTCCACTTCCAGGGTCTGGTTGAAGCCGGTCACCTGGGTGTGCTTCGCGTCATTGATCTGGAAGGTGAAGAGGGGACGGTTCAGATCCCGCAGAGCCTGAATCTGCACGTTGAGCCGCAACGGGTCACCGATCTCCACGTTCGTGACCCGTTTGCCTTCCTCGTTTTCGAGCCAGGAGTCGATCAGTCGGGCCTGGATGTCGACCCCGGGAATGAAGTCGTCCTCGATCTCACCCTCTTCGTGGAAGCCCAGCGTCGACTCGCGCGGGGTTTCGGCGTCGAAGTTCAGTTTGAGGTATGCGCGGGCGACGGCGCGGGGCTCACCGGCCTCGACTATGTGGCCGCCCTCGATCAGCATCGCCCGGTCGCAGAAGGATTCGACCGCGGCCATGTCATGGGTGACCAGGACGATCGTCTTGCCGGCATCGCGCATCCGGTTGAAGACGTCGGCGCATTTCTGCTGGAAGGAAGCGTCGCCGACCGCCAGTACCTCGTCGATCAGCATGATGTCGGCGTCGGCCTGGATCATCAGCGAGAACGCGAGCCGGACCAGCATTCCCGAGGAATAGTTCTTGAGCTTGAGTTCCTTGAAGTCGTCGAGCTCGGCGAACTCGACCACCCGGTCGAGACGGGCCGCTGCCTCCTGACGGCTCAGACCCATCATCACGCCGTTCATGATCACGTTGTCATGGGCCGTGAGATCGTGGTTGAAACCGACCCCGAGCTCGATGAACGGGGCGAGACGACCGGCCATCTTCACCGATCCGGCATCGGCCCGGTAGATCGAGGCGAGGATCTTCAGGAGGGTTGACTTGCCGGAACCGTTGCGCCCGACGATGCCGAAGAACTCGCCCTTTCTCACCTCGAAGTCGATCCCGTCGAGCGCCTTCAGTTCGCGGTACTCGGTCTTTCGCAGCGGGTGGACCGTCCTCTCCTTGAACGACTCGACCCGGTGCAGAGGGATGTTGAAGCTCTTCTTGAGCCCCTCTACCGAGATCACCACCGGATTGGCGGAGAGGTCCCGTGTTTGTGTTTCGACGAGCGGATCCGTGATCATGGAATTCGGGGGCTAACCGAGAAAGCCGCTAACCCGCTCCATCACGTCGGGACCGAGCGAGGTCTCCCAGTCGCTGCTCCAGTCTACGGACGATCCGGCCACGCGGCGATCGCCGTCACCGATCGCAGCGGCGGCTTCAGCCAGGGCCGAGACCACGCCCGGAACGGTCGGCGGGGCGGTGATCAGGTTGGTTGAAATGGCCTGCAGCTTCTCCGCCGTCTTGTTCTCGCAGGAGTTGGTCACGGTCAGCATGCCGGCCGATGCCATTTCCAGCGGTGGCAGGCTCGGATGCGGGGTCAGCATCAGCGAGAGGCCGAGGTCGTGGCCGGCGAGCAGCTCACCGTAATCGGCCTGGCTGGTCCGGGGCAGGATCTCCAGGGCGATCTCGTCGGTCAGGCGCAGGCGGCTCTGGCCCTCGACCGTGCCGATCCCGTGGAAGGTCCATTCCGGACCGAACACCCCCTGTTCGACCGCCTGCTGCAGCGCCATCAGGCCGATCTCGAACATGTTGCGGGCGGCATGGGCCTCGGGCCGCGCGTAGAAGAGCAGCCGCCGGGTCTTGCGGGCGGAAAGATCAGCGGCGGGCGGGGCGGTGACCGGGGTGATCGCGTTCTGGAAGGAGACCGAGTTCCGGTCCCCGGCCTCGGTCCCCTCCCTGTAGACGCCATAGCCGCGGTCGCGGAAGAACTCGCGCAGCAGCTCGGTCGAGAAGAGGGCCCGGTGCGGGAAGTCATAGGTCGCGTCGGCCATCGCGTACCAGGAGCCGGTCACGAAGGTGAGCGGCTCGTATTCCTGGATCAGGTAGAGGAAGTGGTCGTGCGCGGTCCTCGCCAGGGCGTCGTTGGCGAGGTGCGCGGTCCACCAGGTGGTCGCCACGAAACGATCCTGCGGATTGATCTCCAGCGCCTCCCCGGAATCACGGGCAAAGAAGATCTCGATGTCCTCGAAGGCTCCTTCGAGGCCCTGGTAGGACTCGACCTGGTCTCGCCACGAGCGCGGCAGCGGCGGGGTCGGGTCCACCGTGACGATGCGGGTCCGGTACCCCGCCTCGGACAGCTTCCTGGCGAGGTTGAACTTGGCGATGTAGCCGCCAAAGAGGTGCTTGAGGTCGAAGGTCGGGATCAGCAGGTTGACCCGCTCCGGCGCCTGCTCGGTGACCGCAAGGTCGAGTGGCCGGACCATGCGCTGGATGTGCGCGGTCTGGGGGTGGTTGTGGGCCGGAGCCTTGGCGGCCCGGCCCGCCGGGGGCAGGCTGGCGTCATAGAGAGAGCCGACCGGCTTCTCGAGGCCGCGGTTCCTCCAGAAGATGACGTATCGCCAGAGGATGCCCTGGATCAGCAGCCGCTCCACGCCAAGGGTTTCGTTTCGTCCGAACAACTCCCGGACCGGCCGGGTCAGGAGCCAGAGGAAGCCCGAGGGCCGGCGCTCCGCCCCGATGTACCGCTCCAGGGTCCGGCGCTTGCGGCCAGTGAGCCTTTCACCGCAACGGGCGAGGATCACCCGGGCCAGCACCGAAAGACGCAGGTAAGCGTTGAAATAAGCCGAACGCCAGCCGGAGAAGAACTGCCGCACCGCGCCGATGCTCAGGTGCTTCGGCCGTTTCGGCCGGCCGGCTTTGATCCCCGCGTTCGCCGCGTCATGCCCGAGCACGGCCGAGCCGTGCTGGACGTAGTCATAGAGCGGACGGTCCACATAGCCGATGCCACCGGTGGACATCGCGACCAGGGCCAGCCAGTGATCGTGGAACTGCTCGCCCGGCGCCTCCGGGAAAGGCAGCGCGTATTCGAGCATCTCACGCGTGAACAGCGAAGCTGCCCCGGTGACCGTGTTGGCGATCAGCATCGAGGCGAAGTTGGTGTGGTTGTTGCGGCGAGAAGACCAGTAGGTCTCGGCGATCACCTGTCCGTCCTCGGTGACAAGACGCTGGTCCGAGTAGACCAGCTGGTTCTTGCCCAGGCCCTTTTCGAGCTCGGCCAGCTTCTCCGGGTACCAACGGTCGTCCTGGTCACAGAGCGCGACCAGCTCGGCCGATTCGGGAACCATTCCCAGGGCCCGTTCGAAGTTCCGGTAGAAGCCGAGCCTCGCCTCCGAACGGGAGATGAAGAAGCGGTCGTCGCCCTCGATCTCGGCTTCGATCTGGCGGTAGGTATCCGGCAGCGAGCAGTCGTCGCTGATCAGGCAGACCCAGTCGGTCACGGTCTGGCTGCGCAGCGAATCGAGCTGGATCCTCAAGAGCCCGATGTCCGGATTGTGGGTCGCCATACAGATCACGACCCGCGCCTCCGGGGGTGAATCGCACCCAGCCTCGAATGACTCCGGGGCGACCATTTCGATCTCGGCGAGCGGGGCCGTGCGGACCGTGCCGTCGGCGAGTTTCAGCGCCGCCTCGATCTTCACCTTTCCGGGTCCGGTGGCGGGGATCTCGACCGTGGACCAGAAGCCGCTCCGGAAACTCTTCAGTTCCGGGTCCTCGAGCGAACCTGCGTCATGGGTCTCCGAGACCTCCCCTTCCGGGATCAACGGGTGCAGGGACTTGAACAGGTCCAGCCTGGGCATCCGGCCCACCGCCGGGTTCGGGCGGCCGTTGACCAGAATCTCCAGGGCCTCGGAATCCTGGCGGCGGTGAAAGCAGAACCCATAGAGGAAGAGGGCGTCGGCCCGGCCTGCCGGGAGCTTCTCCGGGAGCTTTACCTCCAGCCCGAGTTCGATCTCGGAATCGAATTCAGGCTCGCCCATTCAGTCGAGACTATTGGGAACTCGGGGGCGATGTGTTCGGGAATGCGGTGCCGACGCGATCAAAATGCGATCGGCGCGTACTCCTCGGGGAAGGCCGAAGGACCGAAAAACCAGCTCTCGATCGCGTAGCGGGGGTTCGGCATCGAAGGGTCCGACCCGGTCTGGTGAAGGAACATCTCGTCGAAGAGAAGGACGTCGCCGGGATTGAAGATCGGCCGCACGATCCCGGTTTCCCCGGCTGCCTCGGCAGCGGTCTCGTCGGTCACCTGGTAGTGGAGATCGCCTTCGTTGACTCCGGCGGCAACGAAATCGTCGAGCCGCACCGGGACGATGTCCATGCTCGGGGCCACGTCACCGCAGCGCGAAAGGGAAAGCCACACGTTCAGGGCACGGACGTCCCCGAGGAACTTGCCGTCCTGATGCCATCCGCCCTTCACATCCGGCTCGGCCTTGCGCAGGGTGCATTTCTGGGCGGAGATCGCGGCCCGCTCGCCGAGATAACCCTCGACCACGTCGCGGACCCCGGCCTGCTCCAGCGAATCGACCATCTGGAAGAACATCTTCGGCGAGTCCGCCGCCAGCACACCGCCCGCGAGGGCCACCCAGTGCCGTTCGACGTACTGCACCTGGTAAGGCTCGTTGGGCTCAAACTCTTCGTAGATCCGGGTCGGGTCAACTTCCTTCGCTTCGCTCAGCCGCTGGCGGATGGCGAAGGCGTGGTCGATGTCATCGGCAAGCGACCTGGCGGTCGCCTCGTCCATTACGCCGGTGACCTTGAGGCAGCCGTACTTCAGGATCGCCGCCCGGAGAATCTCCGGGGTGAGCTCCCCGGGAGTCACGGTCGGCACCTTGTCCTCGAGCCGGAACTCGTAATCGGCGACGGGGTCGGGATGGCTGGGGTTCTGATCGCCGGCTTCGACCATTTCAGCTCCGGCCCGGTGGCGCATGGCGATGATCTCGCGCTCGATGATCACGTCACCGTTTTCGCGGTTGGCGCGGGTCAGCAGATCGATGCCTTCGAAGATTTTTCCGTCGGCTTCGAGGGCCCGCGCCTCTTCGACCACCGGGATCAGTTCCGGTTCGGCCTCGGCGACAGCGGTTGCACCACGATCCTTGCGACGAAAAATGCCCATCAATTACCTGCCTTTAGGTGGTTGACTCCGGTTCTGCCAACTGGAACCCGGTGGACGCTAGCAGTGTCACGCGGATTTCCGTTGAAGTTCAGTACTTACCCGCATGGCCGGATTCATTCGGACTTGGCGGCCGGGACCCCGACCGCCGTGGTCCCCTCGGGCACGTCCGAGACCACCACCGCGTTTGCCCCGATCATTGCCCCGGTCCCGACATCGATCGGTCCGATCAGCTTGGCGCCGGTGCCGATGTTCACTCCCTCCCTCACCGTCGGTCCCACCACGTTGCCCGCCTTCAGGCCGATCGTCACCCAGGGAGAAATCACGACCCCGGGATGAATTTCGACGATCCCGTCGAGAACGACCTGCCCGTGGACGATGTAGACACCGGGATGCATGACCACCGGATCTCCGATCGACACCTGGGCCAGCATCATCGAAAGCCGGTGGAAGAGGCGGGGCAGGACCGGCACCTCGCGCCGCTGACAGGCGGCCTTGGCGCGGTAAAAGACCTGGGCCAGGAAGGCGTCGCTCACCCAGGCCAGGCGCAGGGCCGCGAGCAGGGCGTCGGCCTTGCTGCGGAACTCGTATCGCTCGCCGCGATGCTGGGCCGTGACTACGGTGTCGGCCAGCACCGCCGCAGTGAATGCAGGGTGTCTGGATCGCAGATCCGCCATCAGGCTGGCTGCGTCGTTGTGCTCACCGAGGTCGTCCATGGGCCGGGCGAATCTATACCCTTGCCGCCGATGGCTCCCGGAAAACGCGTTACCGATCCACTCCAGTGGGGCTACTCGCTGAGCAATGTCTTCGAGCTGCTCTCGGGTTGCCTGGAGGCAATCGAAGCGAAGACTGTGCTCGAAATCGGCTCCTACAAGGGTGAGCTGACGGTCGAGCTGCTCGAATGGGCGAACGAGCGCGGCGTGAAGGTGGCCGGGGTCGACCCGCTGCCGCCGGACGAGCTGGAGGCACTGGCGAAGGAGCATCCGGAGCTCGATCTGCTGCGCCAGACCGGCGCCGATGTACTCGTCGAGAGGGACTTTGATGACGCGATCATCATCGACGGCGACCACAACTACTACACGCTGAGCGAAGAGCTGAAGATCATCGGCGAGCGGGCGCCGGGCGCGGAGATGCCGCTGCTGATGTTCCACGACGTCTGCTGGCCCCACGCCCGCCGCGACACCTATTACGCCCCGGAGCGGATCCCCGAGGAATATCGCCAGCCCCTGGTCCACGACGAGGGGATCGCCCCCGGAATCAAGGGTACGGCCGAATGGGGGCTTCCCTTCGTCTGGGCCGCTGCCGAAGAGGGTGGCCCGAAGAACGGCACTATGACCGCGATCGAGGACTTCCTGACCGACAAGCCCGGGATCCGGTTCGCGGTGGTCCCCGCCTTCTTCGGCTTCGGGGTGATGTGGCATCAGGACGCTTCATGGGCCACCGCGGTGGAACGGGTCGTCACCCCCTACGACCGGCATCCTGTCCTCGAGCGCATGGAAGGCAACCGGGTCGAGCACCTGGTCGCCGGCCAGGCGCGCGCCCGGCAGCTGATCAAGCTGGAGGAGAAGGTCGCGAAGCAGGAGGACCTGCTGCGGAGGCTGCTCGGATCCAGCGCCTTCACCGCGGCCGAGAAGCTCTCGGGGCTGAAGCAGCGAGGCAAGCCGCTCTTCACCCGCGAGGAAGTCCAGTCCCTTCTCGACGAGTAGACCGCCAGGTCCGGGACGCCACTTGAGGCAGGAAGGCAAACCACCGTTTCCGCCACTGGACCTGGCCAACCGGGTCAGTTCGCTGCCCGACGGCCCGGATGCCATGAACCACTACGAGTGGCTGGGACTGATGGCCAGCCAGTCGATCAACGCCGCCCTCCCTGATGACTGGACCTGGGAAGGAAAGCGCCTGCTGGACTTCGGATGTGGCGCCGGCAGGACCCTGCGCCATTTCCTCGACGTCTCGGGGAAGGCCGAGGTCTGGGGCTGTGACATCGACGCCCCTTCGATCGAATGGATGCAGGAGAACCTCTGTCCTCCCCTGAATGCCGTCACCTGCCGGGAAGAGCCGCCCCTGGAATTCGAGAGCGGCAGCTTTGATCTGATCTGGGCGGTTTCGGTCTTCACCCACCTGGCCGAGACCTCGGCCGAATGGATGCTTGAAATGCACCGGCTTCTGAAGCCCGAAGGCATCCTGATCGCCAGCTTCATGGGCCGGCTGACCCACGAGCCGCTGACCGGCCAACCCTGGGATGAAAGCGGCACCGGGATCAAGGTGATCGGTCTCGACAACCCCTGGGACCTGGGCGGCCCCTCCGTCTTCATGTCCGACTGGTGGGTCCGCGAACACTGGGGGCGCGCCTTCGAGGTCGAGATCATCGATGCCGGGGTCGAGACCCTGAACCAGAGCTGGGCCGTGATGCGGAGGAAACCGGTCGACCTGACCGCCGGAGAATTGTTCGAGGAGAAGCCCCGGCGCTGGTGGCGCCGCTGAGCTAACGGTTCTTTTCGCGGCTGCCGCGCAGGCGCCGCAGGGGGCGGGTGATCTTCCAGGAGGTGCTGTTCTTCACGCCCTCCAGCTCCCGCTCGAGGTCCTGGGTCCGGGCTTCCCAGATGATCTCGCCCGCGCCAGCCATCAACCGGGTGGCGGAAAGCTCCGCTTCGGCCCGCCGGGCGCGATCCTCCCAGTCGGGCTCACCGCCACCGTTGTCCGGAAGCAGGTGCTGCCACTTGCGGGAGAGCTTCATGTGGGTTTCAACCCAGCCCTCCATCTCGCTGATCAGCTCGAGCGAGTGATGGTGGATCACCCGGAGGTCTTCGGTCACGATCTTCTTGCCGGCTTCCTTCACTTGCATGCTGATGTCGAAGTCGTAGCCGTGTAGCTTGCCGCCGATCGTCTCGTCGAAACGGAGGTTCTCGATCGCCCAGGGTGAGAAGGCGATCACGAAACCGTCGATCGAATCCACCTCGCCGGTACCCGCGAAGGAAGGAGTGTCCTCCTGGACCCAGCAGATCGCCGGGATCTCGCCGCCGCCGAACTCCTGGTAGCGGTGCGTGTATGAGGCCCAGGTGACCGCGCCTTCCCACCACGCGATCGATTTCACGCCGGTCGCGCCTGCACATCCGACCAGGGCGACATCCGGGTCGCTGAGGCCGTGCCGGATCTTCTTGAAGAAATCCGGATCAACGATCTCGGCGTCCTGGTGGATCAGGACGAGAGCCTCGAGACCTTCGATCTCCTTGGCCTTGTCGAGCAGCACGTTGTAGCTGCGGAAGATGGTTCCGGCCGAGGGATAGATCAGCAGCCGGGTATCCGGTTCGCGGATTCTCTCGATGCCGGGGCCGGCATATGCGTCGAAGACGTCTTCTTCGGTGATCGCACTGCCAATCGCGATCATGTTCGTGTTCCCTGGGTCATGGGCGAGCGCGAAGCCTATACTGGCCGCCCCCGGCGGTACCTTCCGCCCGGGCACTTCTATGTGGAGCGGCAAGACAGTCAGCGTGGTCCTCATGACCTACAACGAGAAGGACTCGATCCGGCGGGTGATCGAGGACTTCGAGTCGACCGGCGTGGTCGACGAGGTGCTGGTCATCAACAACAACGCGGCGAAGGGAACCGCCGAGGAAGTCGAGGCGACCGGGGCCCGGCAGGTTTTCGAAACCGACCAGGGATACGGTCACGCAATCCGGCGCGGACTCACCGAGGCGACGGGCGACCTGATCGTCCTGGCCGAACCCGATGGCACCTTTCTTGCCCATGACATCGTCAAACTGCTCGCCTACTCGGACGAGGTCGACGTCGTCTTCGGCACCCGCACCACCAACGAGCTGATCTGGGAGGGCGCCAACATGGGTGCCTTCCTGAAGTGGGGCAACTGGGCCGTGGCAAAGATGGTCGAGCTGCTCTTCAACACCAGCCACCTCAGCGACATCGGCTGCACCTACCGCCTGCTGAAACGTGACGTGGCGAAGGAGTTCGCAACCAGGATGAACGTCGGGGGCAGCCACGCCGGACCCGAGATGTTGATGCTGACCGTGGCCGGGGGGCACCGCTTCGTCGAGATTCCGGTCAACTACCTGCCGCGGGTCGGCAAGTCCTCGGTGACCGGCTCGAAGATCACCGCCTTCTTCCTCGGCCTGACCATGATCAGGCTGATCCTCGGCTTCCGCTTCGGTCGCCGCTCCGTCTGATCAGCGGCGCTGAATCTCGGTGACCGTGAGGGGGAGGCGGCCGGGGAAGGTTTTCGTTTCCACGATCTCCCAGCCCTTCGGGAGCTCGGCGCCTTCGTCGGTGGTGAACAGTTCCGCCTCGTCTCCGGCGGAGACCGGATCACGGCTGGTCACCACGAAGAGCCGGTTGCGGCCCGTTGCGGCCAGGGCCTCATCCAGCACCTTCTGATCCTGGCCGTCGGGGCCGGCCGCCAGCAGGAAGGGCGGCTCGTCGGAGGGAACGCGGGGCCGGAACTCATCCCGGTCCTGCGGGAGGTAGGCGTCGAGCGAGGTGAGCGGCACGGGGCTGACGAAGGTCGCGTCATAGACCACGTCATCGGGGCCGGCGTTCTCGTCGATCCATTCCGCCGCGGCCTTGAAGTCCAGTGTGGCTGTACCCGTATCGACCACCCTCGCGGTCCCGACCCCGAAGCCGGCCAACAGCAGGGCGACACCGGTCAGACCCACAGCCGGAGAACAACTCGCGGCCAGCACCCCGACCAGGGCCGGCAGACCGGCCCAGGTCGCAGCGAGATTGCGGGAACCGAAGGTGTCGGTGCCGATCACGGCCAGCAGCGCCTCGCAGATCGCGGTCACGAAGGTCAATGCGAGGAGCAGGGCCAGCCCCTGGTTCGGAGTGGGGATGGCAGCAGGATCCGGGCTGCGGCCCGGTGACGACCCCGGTTTCCGGTTAATGAGGAAACCGGCCAGCACCACGGCAGCACCGATGGCCAACAGAAGCAGCGGCAGCAGGGTCGGATCGACCAGAGGCTGCCCGGCCAGAAGCTGCTTGATACCCAGCCACTTCTCCGTGATTCCGGTCCCCTGGATCGCCTCGAGGATCGGCAGGGTCGGCGAGTCGAGGTCGTCCAGCATCGAAGGGACCCACGGCAGGTAGAGGACCACCGCTCCCGCGGTCGCGGCCAGGGCAGGCAGCCGCGATCCGGGTGAGACGACCAGCAGCCAAATCAGCTGGGCGGCGAGGAAGTAGATCGCCGTGTAGTGGCTGTACATCGCGAGACAGGTCATAAGGCCGAAGGCAACCCACCAGCCGGGCCGGCCTCCTCTCATGGCCTGGAGCATCGCGAGAGTGGAACCGATCAGCAGCGCGACCATCAGCGAATAGGCACGGCCGTTGACCGAAAAGGCGACCATGAACGGGCTGAGGGCCATGACCGCCGCGGCGATCAGTCCGGCCAGCCGTCCGCGGAGTCGCAGCCCGAGCAGGTAGCTGAGGGGGATCGCCGCGACTCCTGCGAGTAGGGCGGGCAGCCGGACCAGCTCCGGGGCCGAGCCGAGCTTGCTGGCCAGCCAGGCCAGAACGAAGTAGAGCGGCGGGCTGATCTCGGCGTCGGAGGACACCTCGCGGACGGTCCCGGCGAGATCGAAATGGCGGACGATCCAGAGGGTTGAAAGTTCGTCACCGAGGACCGGCTGGTCCCAGGCGATCATCCGGATGGCAAGACCGACCGCCGTGATCGCGAGGAGCAGGAGACCGGCGGTGCGGCGGGTCATGGCCGTCGGGCCAGCACCACGTTATGGGCACAGAGGCGCCGGACGCCGGGGACCTTCTCGGCGACCTTCTCGCTGCCGGCCGCGAGCCCGAGCAAACGGGGCGGCACGAAGTCGGGCACCAGCCCCAGCTGGTCGCTGCGGATCACCTTCGCACCGCCGTCGGCGAGACCGTCGAGGATCTCGGCCTCGGGGATCAGGCGTTCGGTGCCGTCATCCTGGGGGACCCGGGCCATCAGGTTCTTCCAATAGGGGTTGCGGGGGTTGTGGTCCCAGACCAGGACCAGCCCGCCGGGCTTCGTCACCCGGACCATCTCGACCAGGGACTGGTGGACTGCTTCCGGTTCGATGATGTGGTGGAGAACCGCCACGCACATGGTCAGGTCGAAGGTACCGTCCTCAAAGGGCAGGTCGGTGGCCGAGCCCTCGATCGCCGTCACGCCGGGGGCATGCTCCTCGACGTAACGGAGCATCCCGGCCGACGGATCTACTCCGGTCACCTCGTAGCCCGCCTCGGCCAGGCGCCCGGCCACGACCCCGGTGCCGCAGCCGACGTCAAGGACCTTGCCGGACGGCAGGATCCGCCTGACATAGGCGACCCGTTTCGCCAGGTAGTGCTCGACCACATGGGGAGGCAGCGAGTCGTCGTATTCGTCGGCGATCTCGTTGAAGTGGACGTGCTGGTGAGGCTGCGGTTCGGTCACTGGGCATCACCGGTCTTCTGCCCGCCCCCTCCGGAACCTCTTCCGCTCCGAACGAAGGTGCTCACGCTCAGTTGTTCCACGCCCTCGAAGCTGACCCGCTTCTGCTCGCGCCAGCCGGCCGGTACCAGCACCTCGGTACCACTGGCCAGGAAGGAGTAGCCGCCCTGACCGTCCCGCACCGGGGCGGAACCCTCGCCGAGGGTGACGACCCGGACCGGGCCCGCAGTGTCGAATGCCTGATCAGCAATCTGCTGCGGATCGTACCCCCGGAATATGTCCTTGATGAAATCGGGACGGTCCTCGATGTTGGTCATCCGGAACTCGCGCAGGTCGGTGTCGAGGTACCCGTCGAGGGGAGTGAGCGGCGCCGGACTGACGATCGCCGCGTCGAGCACCGCGCCGCCCCGATCCTGATCCGACTCGATCGACTCGGCTGCCTTCTCGTAAGAGATCGATGTTTTCGCCGGATCGAGGAGCCGGGCCGTGGTGACCGAGAAACCGGCCAGGACCAGCACCAGTGCCACCGGTCCCCAGCGGGGGCCGGCCGCGGCCAGGCCGGCGGCGATCAGGAGCGGCAGGCCCGCCCAGACCGGAGCGAGGTTGCGCGCACCGAAGATGTCGGTACCGGCAGCCAGCATCAGCAGCTCGATCACGAACACGGAGCCGACCATCAGCACGGCCAGCCAGACACCCCTGGCCCGCTCGGCCGGGGGACGGGGCAGGCTGCCCCGGGCGAGCCGAACAATCACCGCCAACGTCGCGACCAGTACGCCTGCCAGGCCGATCAGCATGTCGGGACGGTGGAAGAAGCCCGGCTTGCTGTTGGCGATCCAGAGGAAGAAGAGATCCTTGATGGCGTTCCACTTGCGGTCGAATCCGGAGCCCTGGATCGCCTGGAGGATGTCGCTGGTCGGGGAATCGAGATCGGCCTTGAATCCGCCGATCCAGGGCAGGAAGAGCAGCACCATCAGGCCGGTGAAGGCCAGAGCCCGGAGACGCAGGGCCGGAAAGAACCAGAGCACCCAGACCAGCTGGCCGGCGATCGCCAGGCAGGCGGTGTAGTGGCTGTAGACGGCGAGACAGCCGGCTACCGACCAGCCCACCCAATGCCAGGTCCGGCCGTTTTCCGAGGTGGCCGCGAGCAGGCACCAGGTCGCGGCCAGCAGCAGCAGGATCATCACCGAATAGGCGCGGGCATTGGCCGAGAAATAGACCAGGAACGGCGAGACCGCCGCGATCGCCGTCGCGTAGAGCGCTGCCCTTCTTCCCAGGGCCCGAATCCCGACCAGGTAGAACATCGGCACGGCGAGGACACCGGCGACGAACGAGGGGATCCGAATGCCGGTGGGGGTCTGGCCGAAGATCCAGGAACTCACCTTTGCCAGCAGGAAGAAGAAGGGCGGACTGATCTCGGCGTCGGAGTTCACGGTCGAGATCACCCCGAAGAAGTCGTTGCCCCGGATGATCCAGAGAGTCGACATCTCATCGCCCCAGGCCGACTCGCGGAGCATCAGCAGACGCAGCACAAGGCCGGCCAGAAACAGGGTTCCGACCAGCCCCCAGATCCATCGTTTGCTCAGACGGGATGCGTCCACAGGCAAGGCAGCCTATTTTCCTTGTCGTAATAATGCGCCCGGATGAGTGACAGGATCACCGGGGAACGGGCGAGCGAAAAGACGGGCGGGTTCAATCCGGCCTGGCAGCGGCACTCCTTCGCGTATGCAGTCGCCGGGGAGCGACTGGGCGAGGGAAAGGTGCTCGATCTCGGCTGCGGCACCGGCCATAGCTTCGACCGCCTCGCCCCCCGCGAATCGGTCGGTGTGGACATTTCCCCCGATGCCCTGGTCGGCCAGGACCGCGAAACCCTGGTCGCTGACATCCGGGAGGTTCCGCTGCCGGACGACAGCTTCCCCTCGGTCCTTTCCTCCCATTCGATCGAGCATGTGCCGGACCCGGAGAAGGTCGTGGCCGAGGCGGCGCGGCTGCTCGAAGAAGACGGCCAGGCGGTCTTCATCACCCCCAACCGGCTCACCTTCGGCCGGCCCGACGAAATCATCGACCCCTTCCACTACATCGAGTTCAGTCCGGACGAGTTCGAGGAACTCTGCCGGAAGGGCTTCTCCGAGGTCGAAGTCGAAGGGGTTTACGGTTCCCCGCGATACATGGAGCTCTTCAACGAAGAAAGAAAGACCCTGGACCGGCTGCTCAGGCTCGACCCGCTGCGCCTCAGGCGACTGGTGCCGATGAGGCTGAAGCAGTGGCTCTACGACTTCCTGCTCAACCACTTCCGCAAGGACGATGACCCGCGGGCCGAGCTGATCGACCAAAGCGATTTCGAGATTCGAGCCGGCAAAGTCGACGACTGCCTCGACGTCTTCGCCTTCTGCCGCGGCCCCCTGAAGGAGACGGCATGAGCGGGCAGAAGCAAGACACGGACACCGGAAAGAAGCCGAAGGTCGTGGTCGTGATGCCGGCGCGGCAGGCCGCCCAGACGCTCGAGGCAACCTTTGCCGAGATCCCCAAGGACGCGGTCGACGAGGTGTTGCTGGTCGATGACTCCTCGACCGATGCCACGGTCGAACTGGCCCGCGAACTGGAGATCAACGTGGTCTGGCATCCGCATCAGGTCGGATACGGCGGAAACCAGAAGACCTGTTACCTCCAGGCCCTCCAGAACGGCGCCGACGTGGTCGTGATGCTCCATCCCGACGGCCAGTACGAGCCGGAACTGATTCCCAGCATGATCGAACCGATCGTGGAGGGTGAGGCGGATCTGGTGATGGGCTCGCGACTGCTGGTCCCCGGCTGGGCGCTTGACGCCGGCATGCCGAAGTGGAAGTTCGTCGCCAACCGCTTCCTGACGACGATCCAGAACCGGATCATGGGCACCCACCTCTCCGAAGCTCATACCGGCTATCGGGCCTACTCCCGCGATCTTCTCCTGACCGTGCCCTTCCTCCGCAACTCGCCCGACTTCGTCTTCGACGCCGAGCTGCTCTACCAGGCTTCCCATCTGGGATTCCGGATCAAGGAAGTGCCGGCCCGCTGCCGTTACTTCGACGAGATGTCCTCGGTCGGTTTCAACACCGGGGTCGTCTACGGCCTGAAGACCCTTTGGGCCGGGTTCCGGCTGATCCTCCATCGCAACCGGATCCTGCCCTCGCGCAAGTACATGGTCTGACCCCGGTCAGGGCGTCCCGGTGACTCCGGTCAGGGCGTGTCGGCGGCCGCTGGCCGGCCGGCCCCGGCCCCGCGCGGCTCGAGCTCGACGACAAAGAGGCCGTCCTTCCCGGCAACCGGCTTGAGGCGGAAACGCGCCGCGATCTCGCTGAGGGTGATCATCTGGATGTCGGCCAGGCCGTTGTTCCTGGCGATCTCCTCATGGTCGGCTTCGGGGTTCCGGACCAGAGCCCGGTAGGCCTTGATTGCGGAGGAATCGACCAGCATGCGATCGCCGGGTTCCAGCTGCTCCGCCGCCTTCGCCACCGGCTCCACATGGGGCCCCGGCACCCAGCTCTGTTCCTTGGCGTCGGTGATGCCGAGCGAATTGGCGCGGCCCCCGGCCAGGGTGAGGATGTTGTTGTCGAGGTCCGGGACCGTGAGCACGGCGGAGGTTTCCTGGCCGGGCATGTACTGCTCGAGGAGGGCCGCTCCCTGGTCTGCGCCGGACTTCAGCTCGGGCGGGTTCCAGAGACGATGGAAACCATCCTTCAGCGAGTGGCCCCCGGGCACCGCATAGGCGAGCAAAGAGGTCCGGCCCCGGTCCCAGGCTCCCGGCATCACCGTCGCAACCGAGAGGGTCGCCACGACCAGTACCGAGCCGAGCGTCACGACCGCGGTTCGCCTCGGCACCGCCGGGTTGCTGATCACCAGCCACAGCCAGAGCGTGACCCCGAGCAGCAGGGGCAGGGAGATGTAGGGGATGACGTGGGCCAGCGAGCGGTTGTCGAAATAGCTGTAAAGCAGGACCCCGTATCCGGCCAACCCGGCGAGGGCTGTGGTCGCGACCGGCCGGTCCCTCAACCAGTCCGGCCGGCGGGCCGCCGTGACTCCGAGTGCGACGGTCAGGGTCAGGTACACGAACCCGACGGTCAGGCCGGGCGACCAGGCCGGGACGTCATAGGTGAGGTCACCGACGTCACCGGCGAGGAAGTCGCGCAGGTAGGTGAGATAGAGGCCCCAGTCCGGCAGGGCACCTCCCCAGATCAGGGTCGCGAGGGCAAAGAGAACCTGGGCGATCAGCCAGGACACCAGCGTGTAGATGACCTGCTTGCGAAGCCACCGGAGGCGGCCCTCCGGCATCAGCGCGGCCTCGATCACGAGCATGCCTGCAAGCGCCCCCGACACATAGACGAATGCTTCCAGCGCCCAGATCGAGGAGAGGCCGACCACTGCCCAACCGGCCCCGCGAAGCCAGCGACTGGCCGAGGGGAAGCGGGCCGCGGCGACCCAGAAGAAGATCAGCGCCATCGGCAGACCGAAACGGAGACCGCCATGCTGGAGCAGACCCCCGATCGGGTACTCGAGGGCCCAGATCAGAACGGTCACGGCGACGGCCATTGCCGTGGTCGCGACCAGCCTCCCGACTCCCGCCATCCGCAGGACCGCGAAACCGGCGCCGAAGGTGAGAGCAGTCAGCGAGGCGTCGAAGAAGCCGAGGGTGCCGTTGCCGATCGGGGCGATCTCAAACCAGGCGGCCAGGAGGTAGATCGCCCCGACGCCGTACTGGGCCACGGTGTCGACCAGCAGGGCCGAACCATGAAGGACCTGGCTGACCGGTCCGAGGAAGAGCGACTGGTGGAAGCCGATGACGTAGGTGTGGAAGGCGTCCCCCGGCTGGCTTGTCTCGCCCACCCCCTGGTAGATCACCATGTCCGGGACCGCCATGACCACCAGCACCAGCACCACGATGTCCGCGACCAGTCCCCAGCGCCGTGGAAGCCGCGGCAGATTCACCTTGCCGAAAGCGAACAGGATTCCGGCGGTCACGACCAGTCCGGCGACCAGCCAGGGCAGGTCGACATGGGAGACATACCCGAGCGCGCCGACCGCGGACACCGTCGCGAACCCGGCCAGGCAGGCGAGCGGGAAGGTCGCCCCGGCGACCAGCGATGCGAGGGGCCAGTCCGGGCCGCTGGCCTGCCACCAGAGGCCGGCCACCACGAATGCCGTGAGCAGGGCAAGCCCGGAAAGCAGCCAGAGCTGATCGCCATCCGGGACGATCAGCCGGACCAGGACCAGCACCCCGACAGCCAGGAGAGTGCTGATTGCGGCCAGTGATCCGGCCAGGTCGGGATTGCCGCCGATCAGGACCTGATCGGTCAGGCGAAGCGCGAGCCAGACGGCGGCCGGAGCGAGGACGAAGAAGGCGAGTACATAGAGCAGCGTCTCGGCGGTCTGGTGATGCGGCTGGAGCGGCGCCGGCAGGGCGACGGTCGGAACCAGCGCGTGGATCGGTGCCAGCAGGATGAGGAAGGCGAGCAGTGCCCCCGAAGCCGCCAATGCGATCGTCGCCGGAAGATGCGCTGTGTGGGTTCTCCCGCCGTCAGGCACGGCGGGATCGTACCCGGCCTTCAGGTCAACGGAGGGAAGCGGACTGACGCCAGGTGTTCAGGGCGCGGAAGTCGTCGACCACGTCGCCGGGTGCGCCGGACTTCGGTTTCGGCCGGATGTCGATCGCCTCGACCGCCTCTTCCCTGCCGCCATCCTCGCCCGGCGTGACCTTCCAGACCCCGGCCCCCTCCCGGGCGGTGAAGGCCTCGGTCAACTCGCCGTCCACGAACAGCAGACCGGTCTGGTCGTCTGCCCCGTACCCGGGTGGGATGCCCTTTCCGACCTCGGCCAGGTACCTGGTACGGCGGTCCGGGTCCCGGTGGTAGTGGACGCAGAGGCTCCCCTCGAGCAGGCCCAGGCCTTCGGCCGGCTCGGGCCGCCCGGAAGACGAGGTGATCCCCGCCTCGAACCAGCACATCGCCCCGGCGCTCTGGCCGACCACCATCACCCCGCGCTCGAGGCATTCCTCGATCAGTTCGGCAATGCCATGCGGACGCCAGACCGCGACCAGGTTGACCAGGCTGCCACCGCCGACGTAGATCGCGTCCTGCTTCATCAGGTGCGCGGAAACGTCGATCGGGTTCGCCCCCAGCCGGAAGAGCGAGATGTCGCTGACCTCACAGCCCCGGCTGCCGAAGGAACGGCGGAACCGGGAGATCTGGTCTTCGGGGTCCCCGCTGGCGGTCGGCAACAGGCACATCTTCGGGGCCTCCTTGCCGGTCAGGGAGATGATGTGCTCGACGATCGCCTCGTTGCCGTCGAGGCGGTCGAACTCGTGACCGCCCATGACCAGTATCCGGCCCTTCATCGATCTGTCCGGACCTTCATCAGGCCACCTCGATCGGGGTCGAGGCCCAGGGAATCGGCGACTCTTCGACCAGCGGCACGTGGTCGGGCGAGCCGAGGTACCGGGTTGCGAGCTGGGTCGTCTTCGGCATGTCCCCCTTCATCTCGATCCGGTAGGCCCGTGCCTCGGGCCGGGACGCGACGACCTGGGCGAGTTCGGTGTCGATGAAGTGGAACGCCGCTCCGTCGGTCGCCGCGTATCCGGGACGGAGCCCCTCCTTCAGCTTTTCCTCGAAGGCCCGGTGGCCTCTCGAGCCGAGCTGGAAATGGACCTGATTCGACCAGGGCAGGAAGCCCAGCCCGATCGTCACCTTGGTCTCGTTCTGGTAGGTAGTGACGCATTCCTCGAACCAGCAGAGCGACCCGGCCGAAAGGCCACAGAGCACGATGCCCCGTTCCCAGGCCTCCCGCAGGATCTGGTCGATGCCGTGGGCGCGCCAGACCCCGAGCATGCTGATCACGCTTCCGCCGCCGACGTAGATCAGGTCCTGGGAGAGCAGGTGGTCCCGAATGCTCTCGGCTCCCCGCTCGCGCCGGAAGAGAGAAATGTGGGAAGCCTCGCCGCGGCCGCGGAAAGCGTTGTAGAACCGCACCAGATAGTGGTCCGCATCACCGGAAGCGGTCGGAAGGAAGCAGACCCGGGGTTTCTTCAGGCCGGTGGCCGAAACCACGAAGTCGTCAAGCAGAGGATTGCCGGATTCCATCGAGAAGCCGCCACCACCAAACGCCACGATCTGTCTCCGTGTTCCCATGAGTGAATAGTTCCCGCAAGCAGGCAATTTCCTTTTGGCCAGCGGGCCAGATTCCGCACTGGGCCGTTTATCCCGGCGAAACTGTTTGGAAACCTCGCCGTTTGTCAATTAACGGCATCAGGTGCCATCGACGGCGCCGATTGGGAACTTTTCATCGTCCAAAGGAGAACCGCTTCAGATGCGTACCCACCCGATGTCAAATGGAGGCCGGAACCTCGGAAACGCCGGACTCTTCCTCCTTGCCCTGGTGGTGACGTTTGCAGGCTTCGCCACCGCAGCCTCGAGTTCGCAGGCATCCCCGGTGACCATCACTTTCGACAACGGTCGCATGAGCCTCGGCTTTCTTTCCGACCGGACCGTGCTCCCGGCCGACAGCCAGTTCCCCTCGCCTGACCTGCCCACGCCCCAGCGGACCGACATCCAGCTGACCGGCAACCTGACCGGCGACCAGATCACGATTCCCGCCACCACGAACACCGGTCTCCAGTTCCCCTACATGCACATGATGCATCCGCTCGAGCCGGACCTGAAGATCCCGATGACCTTCCGCCTCAACGATCCCGGCCTGACCGGCACCTGGGACGAAGCGACCGGGGCGATGACGCTGAGCGGCAACCTCGACATCATCGTCGTGACCGGTACCGGCACCGGCTTCCCGGTTCCGGATTCGCTCGACGACGCCGGCGTTCCGCCGCTCGGACTCTTTGCCCGCTGCCGGTTCGATGATGTCCCGGTCTCGTTCTCGACTGCGACGACGAGTCCCTTCACCGGCCAGCCTTTCGCCAACGGCTTCGGCAAGGACGGCGCCATGACCACGAGCTGGGACTCCCTTGCTCCCTCGGTCTCCGAGAACGGCGGCGACTGCGGCGACCTGAACCAGATCACAACCTCGAGTGGCGGCATCTGGCTCTCCAACGGTGTGGTCGAGCCGATCGCCCAGCCCGGCCCGCCGGATCCGACCTGCGAAACCGACCTCAGCCTCTGCCCGCCCCCGAAGTACATCGAGATCGACGCGGTCAGGCTGCGACCCGGACACCGGACCGTGAAGCGGGGCAGGAAAGTGATGCTGACCGTCCGGGTCCACAATTCCGGCAACAAGGCCGCCAGGAAGCTGAAGGTGAAGATCAAGTCCAGCAGCAAGGCGTTCAAGGTGCCGAAGTTCGTGAGGCTGACGGTACCCGCCGGCAAATCGGCCCGGAAGAAGTTCGCGGTGAAGGTGAAACGGAACGCGAAGCGGACCCGGATCACTGCGGTCAACAACGGCTGGGCCGGCCGCTCCTACCTGAAGGTCAAACCGAAGCGGAAGCACCGGCGCTGAGCTGAGCCCTGGTTCTAGACTCCCTCCGTGTGAGGGAGTCAGAGACCAGGCCGGAGCAACATCTCTCCGACCCGGGCAAGGAAGCCCGACGGAAAGCGGGAATCCCCGTTGTACCCGCGTTCGACGGCTACCGGGCGCTGGCCATCCTTGCCGTAGTCGCCCTTCACCTGACCCAGATCTCCGGTCTGGCGGGCGACGGGGGAACATTGGGGTCCCGTGTTATCTGGGGCACCCTCGGTCGGGCGGTCGAGATCCTCTTCATCGTCAGTGGCTTCGTGGTCTTCCTTCCGACCGTCGCCAGGGGCGGCAGCTTCGGAAGCGTCAGGGCTTACGCGATCCGTCGGGCGGCGCGTCTGTTGCCCGCCTACTGGCTGATGCTCCTGATCTGCCTGCTGCTGATCGGACTCTTCAACCTGGAAAACCCGCTGATCCCGGGAGAGCCGATCACCTTCCCCGGGGCCGATGACCTGCTCTTCAACTTCTCCGCGACGGTAGTACCGGCCAAGATGTTCATCGACGTACTGCCGGTGGGCTTCGGGCTGGACCCACCGATGTGGACGCTGTCCTCGGAGTTGATCTTCTACATCGTCCTGCCCCTGATCGCGCTGGCCTTTTTCCGTTTCCCGAAGACCGGCCTGCTGATCTCCGCCCTGATCACCCTGGGCTGGGCACTCGCTTTCGACAACATCGCCACAATCGCCAATGACCTGGGGGCAGGCATCGGTCTGGGCGAAAGCGCGCGTCTGAAGCTCGCCTCCTACCAGCAGTTCCCGGCCTGGGCCTTCTCTTTCGGCCTCGGGATGGCCGGTGCGGTCGCCTGGGTCCGCCTGTCCGGGAGACCGAGACCCGGCCTGAATCGCCGGGCGGGCATCGTCGCGCTTGTCTCCCTGGCGGCCGTGGCTATCTGCGCCCTGCGGCTTGGGGCCGACGGGGCCTGGATCCACACTTCACTCCTCTGGTCAACGGCCTTCTCCGCTTCGATCGCCATGCTGATGCTTTCCCTGGCCATGACCCGGGACACCTGGCAGAAGCCCTTCACTGCCGAACCGGTGCGTCGCCTGGGCGACATCAGTTACGGCATCTACCTGGTCCACTACCCGCTGATCGTCCTCGTTCTCTCTGCGATCGACCTCTCGGGGAACTCTTCACTGACCAGGTTCCTTGTGCTTGCGGCAATCGTCCTGCCGGGCGCGGTCCTTTACGGGTACCTCTCTGCCAGGTTCCTTGAACAGCCGATCCGGCGCTGGGCGCGCAGGTACGGTCGCAGGGACGAAGGCTGAGTGAACAAAATAGACTGCTTCCTCCATGCGTAAGAAGAATCCAGAGACCCACGACGAGAAGCTCGATTACCTGCGCGAGCTGCGTGACGCCGCGATCAACTCCGCCTCCGAAGAGGCCGTCGAGAAGCACCATGCCAAGGGCAAGCTGACCGCCCGCGAGCGGATCGGGAAGCTGCTCGACCCGGGCTCCTTCGAGGAACTGGACACCTTCGTACGGCACCGGACCTACGACTTCGAGATGAACAAGCGCCGTCCCTGGGGCGATGCTGTGGTCACCGGCCACGGCACGATCGACGGCCGCAAGGTCTTCGTCTTCTCCCAGGACTTCACCGTCTTCGGCGGCTCGCTCGGCGAGGTGATGGCCGAGAAGATGTGCAAGGTGATGGACCTCGCCGC
>JAGQUR010000153.1 GCA_020438395.1 Solirubrobacterales bacterium
ACCACCTTCTTGGCGGCCTCGTTGAAGGCGGGGATGCGTCCGTAGATCCGGTGGGCGCCGAAGTCCTCGAAGGCCCTGGTCACGGTGAGCCGCTCGGCCCAGCGACCGACTCCTTTGCCCCGGACCTCGTCGCCGATCAGGCAGCCCAGCTCCGGCGCGGTCTGGCGGAAGAGTCCGTAGAGAGCCGTGAAGCCGACCGGCTCCTCGATCCCCGGCACCTCGATCGCGTACTTCCGGTCCTCGCCCTCCTGCTTCGTTGCCGCGCGGGTCCAGCCCTCGGCATTTTCCAGCTCGAAGCTCTCCCGCTGCTCCATCAGGGTTCGGGTTGCTTCCTTGTTGTTGAACCAGCGGTGGACCGCCGGGGCATCCTCGATCCGGAAGTCCCGGATCGAACAGGGGGGAGTCTGCGACATGGCTGGAGTCTATTAAGACTTGGAAGCACCTCCAGCCAGAGCTCCTCCCAACCATTCGTTGTCCCCGGTGGGAGGGGCGGGTGTCCTGCGGAGGGCGGGTCCGACCCCGCCCGACTCCTTATGGTCCGGCCCGCCGCTCGAAGATGTCGTTGATCTGTTCGAGACTGCGGCCCTTGGTCTCGGGCACGAACTTCCAGCAGAACCAGAGGGTGACCAGGCCGATCGCCCCGTAGAACCAGAAGGCGCCGGTCTGCGAGAGCAGGTCGATCAGTGGCAGGAAGGTCAACGAAACCAGGAAGTTGAAGAACCAGTTGGTCATGGTTCCGGCCGAGGCAGCCTTGCTGCGGACCGAGAGCGGATAGATCTCGGCATTCAGCAGCCAGAAGATCGGTCCGAGGGAGATGGCGAAGGAAGAAACGAAGAGCATCAGGCTGCCGATCGCCATCACTGTCGCCCAGGTCTTGTCGGCCCCGACCAGGAAGGCGAGGCCGAGCAGGAAGAGTGAAACCGAGATGCCGGTCACGCCGACGAAGAGCAGCTCGCGCCGGCCGCGCGAGTCGAGCAGGCGGAGCGCGACCACCGTCATCAGCACGTTGATGATGCCGACCCCGAGCGAGGCGAGGATCGAGGAGAAGTCGGAGTCGATGCCAGTCTCCTGAATGATTGTCGGCGCGTAATAGATCACCGTGTTGATGCCGGTGATCTGCTGCAGGATCGCCAGGCCGATCCCGACCATGAGGGCGGCTTTGACGGCCGGTGCCAGCAGGTCTCGCCAGGATCCCTCGCTCACCTGCATGCTTGCTTCGATCTCCTTGATCTCCAGTTCGATCGCTTCGGGGCCTTCGGTGCGGACCCGCTGAAGCGCCGACCGGGCGTCTTCCTCCCGGCCCTTCATCAGCAGCCAGCGGGGACTGGCCGGCAGCCGCACGATGCCGATCACCAGGGCCAGGGCGGGTACGGCGCCGAGTCCGAGCATCCAGCGCCAGCCTTCGTCGGTGTTGGCGAAGGCGAGTCCGACCAGATAGGCGACCAGGATGCCGACCGTGACCGCCAACTGGAAGAAGGTCACCAGGCGGCCCCGGATGTCGGGCGGAGCTATTTCGCTGATGTACACCGGGGCCACCGCGGATGCGACGCCGATCGCCACGCCGATGACCACGCGCGAGATGACCAGGAGGATGGATCCCGGCGAAAGTGCCGAGATCAGGGCCCCGATGATGAAGATGATCCCGGAGGAGAGGATCAGCCGCCGCCGGCCGAGCTTGTCGGACCGGTAGGAGGCAATCCAGGCACCGAGTACCGCCCCGATCGGGACAGCGCCAACAACCATCCCCGATCCGAGGCTGGTCAGGCCGAAGTCGGGGGTGATCTGCAGGAGCGCTCCGGCGATGACGCCCGTGTCGTAACCGAAGAGCAATCCGGCAAGGCCAGCCGTCGCCGCGGTGATGATCACGTTCCGGTAGGCGTGCGCGCCCGGGTCTCCGCTCATGAGGTCCTCCCCCTCCGAAGTGGCATTGACGGTAATTATGTGCGGGTGGACGGACATGATGCAGCCAGCTTTCGGGGACCGGTCGGGTGACCCCTGCGGCGCCGGTCAGGCTGAGCTCCGGGGCGGCCCGCCGGATCGCCCTGGCGGCCCAGGGATTCGGCCGGGAGCGACCGTTTCCGCGGGTCACTATGCGTCAGGTCCAGGCCACAATCGACCGCATCGGACTGCTCCAGATCGATTCGGTGAACGTGCTCGCCCGGGCACATCTGCTGCCGCTCTACTCCCGCCTCGGGCCGTATGACGTCGGCCTGCTGGAGAAGGCCAGCTCGAAGCGGCCCCGGAGGCTGGTCGAGTACTGGGCCCATGAGGCCTCCTTCGTCCCGCCCGAGACCCATCGGCTGCTGCGCTGGCGGATGGACCGCGCCGACCGCGAGGCCTGGCGCACAGTCCGTGCTGCCGCCGACCAGCCGGAACTCCTCGAGGACGTGGTCGCCGAGGTGGAACGCTCGGGGCCGGTGACCGCAGGGCAGGTTGCGGCGGCGGTGGATCCCGACCACATCCCGGACAAGAGCAACTGGGGCTGGAACTGGCCACCGGTGAAAAGTGCCCTCGAGTACCTGTTCTGGTCCGGTCGGATCACTTCGGCCGGACGCACCGGACAGTTCGAGCGACTCTATGACCTGCCGGAGAGGGTGATCCCGGGCCATGTGCATGAGGCGGCGGCGCCAAGTCAGGACGAAGCGATCGAGGGACTGCTCGAGATCTCCGCGCGGGCCCACGGGGTTGGCACCGCCCGTTGCCTGCGGGACTACTTCCGCCTGCCGGCCCGGGAGTCAAAGGAAGCGCTCGAGAGACTCGCGGCCGACGGCAGGCTGATCGAAGCCGAGGTCGAAGGGTTTTCCGCTCCCGCCTGGCTTCATCCCGAGGCCAGGCGCCCTCGCAGAGTCAATGCCCGGGCCCTGCTCGCGCCCTTCGATCCGCTGATCTTCGAGCGGCGCCGGCTGGAGGAGCTGTTCGACTTTCACTACCGGATCGAGATCTACACACCGAAGGCGAAACGCCGTCACGGTTACTACGTGCTGCCGCTGCTGCTGAACGAAGAGATCGTCGGCCGGGTCGACCTGAAATCCGACCGTGACGGATCGACCCTGCTCGTGCAGTCGGCCTGGGTGGAACCGGAGGCGCCGGTCAACACGGCGGAGGAGCTGGCTGGCGAGCTCAGGCTGATGTCCGGCTGGCTCGGCCTGGACGAAGTCGAGGTCCGGCCGCACGGCGACCTTGCCGATGACCTGAAGGCGACGCTTTGACGGCGAACGTGGGGGACCTCGATCTGTTCCACGCTGACGGAGATCCCGGAAAGGCGCCCGGCCGTTACGCACCAAGCCCGACCGGCCGTCTCCACCTCGGCAACCTGAGGACGGCCCTGCTCGCCTGCCGGGCGGCTCGCGTCCGGGAGGCCCCCTTCCTGCTCCGGATCGAGGACGTAGATACCGGCCGCTCCCGGGAGGAGTGGATCGAGGTTCAGCTCGGGGAGCTACGGCAGATCGGGGTCGACTGGGACGGCGAGCCGGTCCGCCAGAGCGATCGACATGACCTTTACCGCGGAGCCCTCGACCGGCTCGAAGCGGACGGACTCCTCTACGAGTGTTTCTGCACCCGGGCGGAGATCCGTGAAGCCGCCTCGGCCCCGCACGGCGAGTTGCCGGAAGGGGCCTATCCCGGAACCTGCCGTGAGCTGACCGAAAGCGAGCGGGAGGAGCGGCGGCAGGCAGGAAGGCCGCCGGCCCTGAGGGTCCGGGCCGCCGGTGTGAAGGTCGGCTTCGAGGACCATCTCTGTGGCACGGTCGAGAAGACGCTGGATGACTTCGTGGTCCGGCGTAACGACGGGGATTTCGCCTACAACCTCGCGGTCACGGTCGATGACGCCGAACAGGGAATCGGGGAGGTTGTCCGGGGCCAGGACCTCCTCGACACAACCCCCCGCCAGCTCTGGCTCTATAACCGCCTCGGACTGGCCGCCCCGGCCAGGTTCGCCCATGTCCCCCTGATGCTCGGCGATGACGGCGAGCGTCTCGCCAAACGCCACGGCGCGATCACCCTGGAAGAACGAATCGAGTCGGGAGAGGATCCGTCGGCCGTACGGAGGGGTCTGGTCGAGTCCGTCGAGGGGATCCTTGGTCCGGGTTGACAGATTCCTAGAATCCGGACATGACCCGATCCGCGGTTCACAGGCTGGGTATCGCCCTCGTATTCTTCTCGGCTCTCTACTGGCTGAGTGACCTGATCGAGGCGGTCCAGGGTGGCTTCTCGGACTGGCAATTGGTGATCACCCTCATCGCGGAGGCGGCGATTCCCTTCATGGTGATCGGGGTCTATCTGGTTCAGCGGCCCCGGATCGGACTCCTTGGCCTGGTTTCGTCGATCGGCTACGCGTACGCCTTCGTGTTCTTCACCGGAACGGTCGTCTACGCCCTGGTGGACGGGACGCCCGACTACGACACGATGGTCGATCAGATCGGTGTCGCGATGACGCTTCACGGAGCGATCATGGTGCTGGCCGGGATCGGTCTGGGCATTGCCGTGACCCGGGCGGGAGTATTGCCCGCCTGGACCGGTGTGATGCTTGGTCTGGGAGTCGTGGCGGTCGCGGCGACACAGGGCGCCGGCGAGGTCATCGGCCTGGTGGCCGCCGGAATCCGGGATCTGGCCTTCGCAGGGATGGGTCTCGCCGTCTTGACCTCGGTCGATTCCTGACCGGAATCGCACCTTTCGGCCTATGTCAGGGTTTTCGCCTAGCCTGTAGTCACTCGATGGGAGCCGGAGTGCTCCAGACAGGGAGCAAGATCTTGAAGAAGTTCGTTCTGGGGATGATCCTCAGCCTCTCCATGCTCGGCGCAGCCGACGCAGATGCTGTGCCGAAATACAACGCGAGCTGCATGTTCAACGGATGCGGAGGCGTCTCGGACGAGGGCGAGCGCGCGATCTTCACCTTTGACGACATGTACCCCGGTCCCGACGCGGATTTCGACATCTACCAGCGGGTGAACGGCGAAACAAGCAAGCTGATCGACTACCCCGAAGGGAAGTACCGTCAGGCGCAGCTCGAGTTCGTCTCCGACAACGCCCGCCGGGCGATCGTCGAGACGCGTTCCCCTCTCACTCCCGATGACACCGATGGCTGGGGGAACGACTTCTTTGCGGTCCAGGACGGCGTGCCCGAGCTCATCTCCTGGGATCCGGCCGACCCCTCGACCAAATCGGAGAACATCGATTTGCAGCTGATCGACGCCACCGATGACGGCCGCACCCTCTACTTCTACCGTTTCCCCCCCGGTTTTCCGCCGTGCATACAGGTGTGGAAGCGGACCGAAGACGCATTCACGCAGGTCCCGACCCCGAATTGCTGGGACAACCGGATATTTGGTGTGTCCAAGGACGGCGGGAGCACCTTCATGGGAGGCCTCGAATCCCCCTGGCGTTTCAAGGACGGGGAAACCACCCCCGTGAACGACATCCCTTACACGGGTGGCTCGCACTGCACCAAGTACACGACCTTCGGAGACTCGAGCCCCGACGGCGAGACCTGGGTTTTCTCGACAGACCAGCAACTCGTCGCTTCCGACACGGACGGGGACTTCGACATCTACATGCGACACGAGGACGGTTCGTACGAGATGCTCACCGACGAGAACCACGGGGCATCGGAGGAGAACTGCGGTGACCGTGATTTCGAGACCATCCCCGTCGGTCTTTCCAGCGACCAGAGCAAGGTGCTCTACGTAACGCATCTCCCGGTCTCACCCGAGGATGAAGATTCGGAACTGGATGTCTACCTGCACACCCCGCAGGGAGACGAGCTGATCTCGACCGGACCGGAGGACGACAGCCCGGAGGTACGCAATCCCGTCGTGACCCATCGTCAGGCGCGTCGCCCGGAGTCGCAATACCGGGTGGACGGATCGCAGGATCTCTCCGTGATCGCCTTTGATTCCGAACAGGCCCTGGTCCCGGAGGACACCGACGACGACATCGACGTCTACGCCTGGATCGACGGTCAGATCCGCCTCATCTCGACCGGGCCGAACCCGGTCGAGACCTCGCGCAAGGCCAAGCTTCTGGGCGTGTCCAATGACGGCACGACGATCTCGTTCAGCACACCCGAGCCGCTGCTTCCGGTCGACACCGACCTCCGGATGGATATCTACGCGTTCTCGACCGACGGCCTCTACCGGCCGGGTGATGCGCCGGCATCCGCTTCGGCGTCGGCCCGGAAGAAGAAGCGTCGTGTGGTGCTCGTATCGGCGGAATCGATTGCTCCCCGGATGAAGGTGATCGGCAGGCCCCGTGCCGCCGGACGCCGAGCGGTCGTCAGGCTGCGTTGCCCGAAGGCCGAGCAGACCGGGCCCTGTCGCGGAATCCTCAAGGTCAGGTTCGCCGGGGCGAAAGCACCCCGCGGCCAGGCACGTTTCAGGATCAAGGCCGGCAAGACGAAGCGGGTGGCCGTGAAGCTGAACCGGAACCTTTCCGGGCAGCGCCGTGCGCGGCTCCGGATAAAGTCCTGGGACCGGCTCGGCAACACCGCCCATTCGACCCGGCGGATTTCTTTTCGCTGAAATGTCGATTCTTCCCGTGGGCGTTCGTCAAATAGGCGAACATCCACCAAGGAGGAACAAATGAAGTTCATGCTGCTAATCCACCAAGGCACCACGCCCTTGCCAGGAACTCCCGAATGGGATGCCCTTTCCGGCGAGGAACAGGGCGAGGTCTATGCGGGATACCAGGCAGTCAACGAGACCCCGGGTATGACCCCGGGCGAGCGGATGGCTGATCCGGCCGACGCGAAGACGGTCCGGGTCGAGGATGGCGGGCCGATCCTGGTCGACGGTCCTTTCGCCGAGATCAAGGAGGCGCTCGGCGGCTACCTCTTCCTCGAGGCGGACGATCTCCAGGCGGCAGTGGACCTGGCCGCAAAGATCCCGGCCGCCCGCATGGGCGGGGCGGTGGAGATCAGGCCGCTGCTCTGATACTCCTTCCCCTGTGAGCGGCAGGATCTCACCGACCGAAGCGAGGTTCGCCAGGGCGGACATCGGGGCCGGCATGTACGAGTCCTGGTACGCCCGGCTGGTTTCGCCGGACGGTTCGCTGGCGCTCTGGATCAGGTACACGATTGACAAGCTCCCGAACCAGGAAGCAACCGGGACGATCTGGTTCACCCTCTTTGACGGCGAGGCCGAG
>JAGQUR010000154.1 GCA_020438395.1 Solirubrobacterales bacterium
AAGGTTCGAGTCCTTCCCGGCCCATTCCGGCTCCGGCCAGACCTTTCCCGGGAACAGACCCGTTCCCGGGAAAGTTGAGGGACAGGGGTCGCCCGGCCTGACCTTCAGGGGTAGATCTGCTCGCCTGATTCGTCGATCACGGAGATCGCACCGGCGGGGCATGCTTCGGCGGCATCGAGCAGGAGTTCCAGCGGCCCGTTGCCCATCACCTCGGCCAGGTCGTCGTCAAGCCTGAAGACCGACGGTGCGGCATCCACGCAATCGCCGTGTCCGCAGCAACTGTTTTCGTCAACTATTGCTCTGTACTTCATGGTTGTTCCTTTCGGCATCGTCTGTTGTGCAAGCGGAAAGTTCGATGGTGCGGGCGGCGGCCGCGATCACCCGTGGAGCATCAATCGCCAGGGCGCCAACGAGCCGGTCCCCGCGCAGGTAACTCGCTTGAAGGGCAGGATCGTCACCGTCGGTGAGGATCTCGACACGATCTGCGAGTTCCGCGTGGCCGACGTACTGGAGGCGGGATCCGTGCTGGTCGCTCCAGAAGCTCGGGAGCCCGGGCGGCGGACTGCTCTCCCCGAGCATCGAAAGCGCAGCCGCCCGGCCCTGCTGGACCGCTGAACCCCAATGCTCCGACCGGCTGTGGAGGCCGGTTCGGGGATCGTACGAACGAGTGACGTCCCCGGCTGCGAAGACTCCGGGTATGCACGTCCTTGCTGCGGCATCAGTGATGATGCCGTCCAGCTCCAGTCCGCTTCCCTGAAGCCACCCGGTGGCCGGAGTCACGCCCACACCCACCACGACGGTCTCGCATGGAACCCGCCTGCCGTCGGCCAGCCTCAGTTCCCGGACATGCGCGCCACCTCGTGCACTTTCGACCTTGGCGTCGGTGAGGAGGGAAATGCCCCTTTCGGTGTGGAGCTCTCCGATCCGGCGACCTACCTCGTTGCCGAGGATGTGTTCGAGCGGATTGCTCATCGCTTCGACGATCGTGACCTCGTCACCAAGGCGCAGGGCCGAGGACGCAACCTCCTGGCCGATGAAACCGGACCCGATGACCGCCAGCCGGCCGCCGGTGCCCAGTTCGGCACCAAGACGCCTGGCGTCCCCGATATCCCGGAGAAAATGGACGTTCTCGAACCCCTCAAGCGCCGTCAGGGAACGCGCGCCTGAACCGCAGGCTATGAGCAGGTTCCCGTAGGGAACTGCCGTCCCGTCGTCGAGAATCACCCGTCTCTCGTCCGCCTTGAGCTGGGTCGCCGATCTCCCCAGCAACAATTCGATCTCGCTTTCCCGGTACCACGAATCCGGTTTGAGCGATACGTCAACGGAGCCGGCCGGTTCCGTCAGAAAAGACTTGGAGAGTGGAGGACGATCGTAAGGCGCGGAATCTTCCGCGCAGACCATCCTGACCGGCCCGTCGTAACCCTTCTTTCGCAGGGTCTGGGCGCAGCGCAAACCGGCCAGTCCACCACCGACAATGAGTACGCCGTCGCCGTTCATCCCCGTTCACCCGCCCTGGCCTCAGCGAGCGCCGATGCCGCCGCCACGCTGCGACTGGGCCGCCCTCGATTGCGAAGTGACGGAGAAACGACCCTGTAGATGAACAGGATGACAATCGGAGGGGTGGTCAGGATCAGCCACCATCTCATCCAGGTCGTAGACGCATCGGTTCCGGCTCCGAGGGTGTGTCCGATCGCGAGGAAGTAGACGATGATCGTCGCCCGGTGCGCCTTGCGCCATAGCTTCGCGCCGATGTTCTTCCTTATGTAGAAACTCAGTCCGAGGACCATCGCCATGATTCCTGCGATCGTGCCGAGACCGGTCCATAGCGGTCTGTAGTCCATCGAGAACGGAACCAGTACACCGCCGACCCCGGGATGGAGCCACGGATCCCCGATCAGGGTTATCCCGTGGACGGCGATCGCCAGCAACCCCGCGAGGGCGGTCTGTTCATGTATCGCCGCGAGCAGTTTCGGCATTCCCGGTCTTCTCGCGATCTTGCTGGCCATCATCAGACCGATCGCGACCGAAATGGTCACCAGGACCAGGGCAACCAGGCCGGAGGCCCGGCTGGCCAGCCACCAGCCATGATCCGCTACCGCCTGGTCGATGCTTCTCATACCGCAACCTCGCTCGTCCGGAGCCGGACTTCCGGCAGACGCAGCCTGATCGTGGCCCGACCCACCATCTCGACCTGGCTGTCCTCGTGGACCATCAGGCCTCCGTGGTGGGAGAGGATCTTGCGGGCACCTGTCGGCCCGGAGAGAAGAGCTGCTTTGGCGAGGGTTTCCGCTTCGACGGCCGTAGGGCCGATTGCGGTTACTCCGAGCAGGCCGGACCAGCACGGCTCGCCGGTCGACGGATCCAGAAGATGGTGGCCGGGACTTCCGCCTTCACGGAGCCAGGCGCGCACGTTGATTCCGGAAGTCGCGATTCCGCCCCGGCCCAGCTTGAAACGGTGGGGCATGTTGCCGCTTGCCGGATGCTCGACCAGAACGTCGTACGGCGAGCCGGAGGCTTCGTTCCCACCGATCCGGATGTCCCCGCCGCAGTTGACCAGGAAGCGCGGGAAGTCGGCGAGCGACCCGGCCACCATGTCGGCAGCCAGTCCCTTGCCCGTTCCGCCGGTGTCGAACCGGAGACCGGGGGTCCTGCGGATGATGCCCCGCTCGTCGTCCACTTCGAACATGCGCCAGGAACGTCCGGGGGAAGGGCTGGCCGATTCCCGGGTGGGGGCGCTTGACAGGAGTTCAGGGATCGGCACTCCCGCCAATCCGGCCCTGGATTCGCGGTAGCCGGCCTGTTCGATCTGGTCGACGAGGGTGGGGTCGACGAGACCGTTCGTGCTGCGCGCGGCCCGCAACCCTGCCCGAACCGCTGCTCGGAGCAGGTCTGACGCGGGTACTTCTTCCCGCAGATCCCTGTTCAGGGCGGTGAGCTCGCTGTCGGCACGGAACCTGGACAGCCGGCGATCGAAGTCAAGGATGAATTCCCTGGCCTGTCGTCCGGCTTCCCGGGGGTCCCGGCCTGCATCCCCGGAGGACGGATCGATCATGACCCGGACCGTGCATCCCATTGCGTCGAACTGTTCGTCGTACGGTTCCACCGTTCCATCCCTCATGAGCTGGCGGACACGACCGGTGCGGGGGCGGCCACGGGCGCGGGTGCCGACACCGGTGCCGGCGCGGAGTAGCTGCTCGTCGGCGCGGAGCCGCTGGAAACGGTGCTCGAGGAGACCGTCACCGGTGAGGGAACCACCGTCGTCACGATTCGCCGGCGGATGATTCGCCGGTGGATGACCAGCGGCCTCGTCTGCTTCTCCGCCACGGTGGCGTTCGGTCCCAGCGCCGGATCCCGTCCCGCTGCCAACTGGTATCCGAGGTAGCCGAGGGCTGCGACGAACAGTGCGGCTGAAGCAAGGAACACGGTCGCCGCAGAAGGCTTCCGGCGTCGGGTGACGGTCCTTCCCTCAGTCATCCTGACCCTCTGATTCCTGACGGTCCCCGGACTCGTATCCAGTCTCTGACTCCTGGCTCTCCTCGGGGCTGTAGCTTCCGCCGCTGCTGGCAGAACCGCTCGTTGAAGTGACTGCCGGCTGGGAACTGCTGCTGCTGGTCGAAGGCGTGTAGACGGGCGCGGATGTGTACGAGCTCGTCGACGGGGCCGGTGCAGCTGCCGCGGGGGCGCTCTGGACGGTGCCGCCCTCCACGCTCGCCGGTTTCGCCATTTTCGTCCGGTGGATCGTGCGCCGGATCACTTCGGTCCGAACCCGTGGCTTGAGTGTCGCCGCTGGTTCGGGGTCCGAACTTGAACTTCCGCCATTCGAAGCTATTGCCGCCCCGGCCAGGCCACCGAGCGCCAGCAGCGTCACCGACACCGCGCCCTTCACTGTCACATTCTCCATGGGACCAACTCCTCTGCTTGATTTCAGGGAAACCCGATTGGTTGGCCAGCAGTCTGCGGATGCCTGATCAAGGCCCCGGACATCTGGAGGTAAGGACTTGGCAAAGCTTTTCTGTGGGCATGGAGGGCCGATGTAGGATCGACCGATGGATTCGCGCGGACGGGTCAAGCCACGAATTCTCTTCGTCGAAGATGAAGACTCGATCTCGGAGCCATTCACCAGATCCCTTGAAAAGGCGGGTTTCGAGCCGGTTAACGCCCGGACATCAGCGTCTGCCCTCGAGCTCTTCGAAAGGCTGACTCCGGATTTTGTTCTGCTTGACCTCGGCCTCCCGGACGGCGATGGCCGGGACGTCTGCGTCGAGATAAGACGGCGATCGGATGTCCCGATACTCATGCTCACGGCCAGCGGCACGGAAACCGATCGGGTGGTGGGGTTGGAACTGGGAGCCGACGACTACGTAGTGAAACCGTTCAGCGCCCGCGAAGTGATTTCCAGGATCCGGGCAATCCTCAGGCGCTCTTCAAGGACAGGCCCCGATCCTGCCGCCGAACCCATCAGGGTCAACGATCTCGTCGTTGACATCCCGGGGAGGACGGCAACCGTCGCGGGGTCCGAGCTGAAGTTGTCGCGAAAGGAATTCGACCTGCTGGCGGAACTCGCCCGTAACTCCGGAACGGTTGTCACCCGCGAGGACCTGATGGCGGACGTATGGGACGTCAACTGGTTCGGCTCGACCAAGACGCTCGACGTTCACATCCGGGCTCTCAGGAAGAAGCTCGGTGACAGTGCCACCGAGTCGCGCTACATCCAGACAGTTCGGGGAGTCGGCTTCCGCCTGGCGCCTCAGGAGAGGAACGACAGTAAGCCTTAGAGCGATACTTGTGGCGGCGGTCGGTTATGTGCTGGTCCTTGCGCTGATCGCGCTCGGGTTGCCCCTGGCGCTGAGTCTCAAAGACCGCGTCAACGACGAAGTACGCAGCCAGGCTCACAGTCAGGCTGCGATCGTCGCAACCGGCGCAGGCAGCCTTGTCCAGCCCCCGAACGAGACGGCGCTGAACCGCCTGGTTCGGAGCGCATCCGAAACCGTCCAGGGCCGGGTGCTCATCGTCGACAAAGCCGGATTGGTCCTGAGCGACAGCGCCAGCGCGGAAACGGCGGGAAGCGATTACAGCTCGAGACCCGAGATTGCGGGAGCCCTTCAGGGGAGCAGCGAACAGTTCGAGCGCACCAGCGACACACTCGGCGAGAGGATCCTCGCAACTGCCGACCCGATCCAGGCCGGCAATCGGGTGACCGGTGCCGTGCGGATCACCCAGAGTGTCGATGAGGTTCATGCCGCCATCAACAAGTCTCTGCTTGGCCTCGGACTGCTCGCCCTGCTCGTTCTGGCTTTTGCCCTGCTTGTCGCAGCCGTGATCGCCAACCAGATCTCGCGACCCATCCGAAGGCTGGAAGTGAGCGCACGCCATTTCGCCAGCGGGGAAGTCGAGGAGAAGGCCGAGATCTTCGGGAGCCGCGAGCAGCGCTCACTGGCCAGATCGTTCAACGAGATGACGTCGAGGGTGAAGAGGCTGCTCAAGAGCCAGAGTGATTTTGTCGCCAGCGCATCACACCAGTTGCGGACACCGTTGACAGGGCTCCGGCTCAGGGTGGAGGCGCTCAGGGACGACGCAGAAAACGAGGAGTCCAGGGCTGAACTTGACTCGGGCCTGGCTGAAATCGACAGGCTCTCGAGAATGGTCGACGAGCTGCTTCTTCTCAGCCGGGCCGGGGAGGTCGACGTGCCGGGCGAGGATCTGGACCTAGGCGAGATCGCACGCGAAGCCCGCGGACGCTGGAACAGGGCCTCCGGGGGCCGGACGCTGGTCCTGACCGGAGCCGACCGGAAGGACATCGACGCTGTGTTCTCGGCCCGGGCCGATCTTGACCGCATCCTCGACGTGCTGATCGAGAACGCCATCCACTATTCGCCCGAGGAAAGTGTTGTCGAGATCCAGGTCGTTCCAGCCGGCATCCGGGTTCTCGACGAGGGATCGGGTATCGATCCCGAGGAACGGGAGGCGGTCTTCCAGCGCTTTGAGAGAGGCCGGTCAGGCCGGGAAGGCAGGAAGGGGACCGGACTTGGTCTGGCTATAGCCAGGGAACTCGCCATTCCATGGAAAGCCAAAATCAGCGTGGAACCCAGGCAGCCGGCAGGGACCATTGCTTCGGTCTCTTTCGCGAAGAGGACAGACTCAGAAAGCTCCGGGTCGTGATGTTTTGCCTGCTCCTAACCTTTGGCCATCTACGCTGGTTGAAATGACCGACAGGAAAGAAGCCATACCCGGGGAGTGGGGCCGCTGGAGGTGGATTGCCCTCCTGGCCTGCGGCATCGTCCTTGCGGTTGCCATCGCCCTCGTGGCAGGAAGCCTCGCCCATCAGCCGGTCGGGCTCTCCGGCGAGCCCGTATCTGCCGGAAGCGCCCTGGTGCCTGCGAACGTCACGCGAATCGAAAGCGGAGGCAGCGGGCAGAAGACGGGGGCTTTGAAACGGTCAGCCGGGGAAACGGAAGGAAAATCGACCGATGAGCCGTCAGGCCAGTCCGGACCGGTCACTTCCGGCGGTTCGTCACAACCCGAAACTCAGAGCAGCATCGGCGAAGGCACGGGCGGCTCCGGGGATGATGGTGGCGGAGAAGCCGAAGACGACTGATCCGGTTCGATTTGCCGGTTGTACCGGCTGTTAATGTGCGGCACATGAGGATCAGAACGGCAGGGGCCGTACTTCTGGTGGCCGGTGCGACAGTGGCCGGCTGCGGTGGCGGTGGCGGTGGCGGAGAAGCTCTCGAGTCCGACTATGCGGATGGGACGGAGGAAGCGGCCGTGGTCAAGACCGTGAGCGATTTCAATATCGCCTTCGCCAACAAGGACGGGGAGAAGGCCTGCAGCTACCTGACCAGCGGCGGCCAGAAGAACATGGAAAACGCGGTCGGTGACCTGCCGCCGGACAAGAGCTGTGAAGACCTGGTGTCGTCGCGCCTCGAGCACGGCCGGATCGAGGGCGGCGGGATCAACACCGGGGACATGTGGAACTCGCTTTGGCTTGATGTGGGCGATGACGGAAACCACTTTCTGAACAGTCACGACCTTGACGAGGCGATCGTGGTCAAAGTGAATGGTCAGGTGGCGAGGCTCACCGCCCCGGGCCGGAACGGACTGACATATCTGCTGACCGAGCATGACGGCGAGTGGCTCATCGAGGCCGTCGGGGACGAGAACTTCAACGGCGAGTAGGGCAGGGGCCTCGCAGCCCCGGTAGACGCTACTTCGAGTCGCCTGAGGAGGAACCGGGCGGGAAGTCCAGCTTGGCCAGTTCCTTCTGGAGCCAGGGGGCCATGGTCACCATGTAGGTGGCCGACACGTGGTACGAGTCGCGATAGACGAGCGCGTTGCCGATCACGGCCGGGCAGCGTCCGTCCGAGCAGAGGATCGGCATCGGGTCGATGATCTGGACCCTGGTCTTCTCGGCGGCGTCGACATCGAAGCCCAGCTCGGGGTGGCGCTTCGGGGCGAAGGCGCAGGTCTTCAAATTGTGGAGGTTCTCGGCCACACATTCGTGGGGCAGCCAGGGCTGGCGCGGGGCCTGGGCCTGGTCGCGGAGCAGGATCACCTTGTCAGCGTCCTCCTTCAGCTTGCGAAAAGTCCTTGCCATGCCGTCAACCAGGTAGGGCTCGCTGTCGATGCGGCTGAGTTGCTTGCCATTCTTCTTGAGGCTGTAGACGGCCTGGGTGGAAGTGGCGACGACGACCAGGTCGGGATGTTCCTCCTTGATCCGCTCAAGCGAATTCTCCCGCCACTCATCGCAGTACTTGGTCAGTTTCACGTCCGCGATCACGCAATTGGCCCGGGAAAGACCGGTGATCTTCCAGCCCTTCTCCTTGCCGATCGCGTCCAATGCCGGCATGTACATCATTGAATGCGAGTCACCGAAAAGGACGACCGAGACATCGCCGTCCGGGTCCCCGTAGGTGCAATCGCCCGACTCGGTTCGCGGTCCGAGCAGCAGGCAGCCGTCGGCGTACATCTGGCCGCGGTCTTCCCGGGCGTGAAGCGGGTTCGGCTTGATCTTGTCGACCGAATTGACCAGTGGCACATGCCCGTTCTTGACCACAGCGGCGCCGGCGACCTGGTCCTGGTCGATGATGTCCACGTTGATCCGGTTGGAACCGAGCCAGAGCCCGAAAGCCGCGGCCGCGATCGAGCAGACGCCGCCGATCGCCAGGGCGCGGTTCGGCTTGATCTTGAGGATCCTGGCCCGCCGGACCGGGTCCTCGAGCAGGGTGTGGCTGATCTGGGTCGGGATCCACGAGAGGAGCGTGGCGACGACCAGCCACTTCCAGGTCAGGTTGTCGAAGATGGCGAGGGCGAAAACGACGAACGGCCAGTGCCAGAGGTACCAGGAATAGGAGATGTTGCCCAGGTACTGGAAGGGGCGGGTCGAGAGGATCCTGGTGGTGATGCCGACGCCGGAGGCGCCGACCACGAGCAGGGCGACCGTCGCCAGCACGGGGTAGAGGCCGTTCGACCCGGGGAAGGGGGTGGAGGCCGACATCGTGTAAGTCGCCCAGCCGAGGACGCCCACCGCGATCACCCCGATGACCGTTGCCAGCGAGGCCGGCATGCCGATCTTCTTCGGCAGGATCATCGCCAGCACGGCGCCGAAGGCGAGCTGCCAGGCCCGGGCGATGGTCGAGAAGAACGCGGCTTCGGGGTTCACCTGGGTGAAGTGGATGCTGTAGATCAGCGAAGCGATCGCGACCGGCACGATGAAGATCAGCACGATGCCTTTGGTCCGACGGCGGAACTTCGCCGCGAGCGCACCGGCGGCCATCAGGATCAGGGGCCACACGAGGTAGAACTGCTCTTCCACCGAAAGCGACCAGTAGTGCTGGACCGGACTGTGGATGCCGTCAGCGGCAGCGAAATAGTCGACGCCCTGGATGATGAAATGCCAGTTGACGAAATAGAGCGCGGCGGCAAAGACGTCGCCACCGATTTCGACCTGGCGGGCGAGCGAGAAGACGAACAGGGTCACGATGCAGATGAAGACCAGGACCAGGGCCGCCATCGGGAGAAGTCGCTTGGCGCGGCGGGCGTAGAAGTTCCGGATCGAGACCTTGCCGGTCTTCTCGACCTCGCGCACGACGAGGCCGGTGATCAGGAAGCCGGAGAGGACGTAGAAGACGTCGACCCCGATGAAGCCGCCCTTGGCCCAGGGAATCGAGGCGTGGCATGCAAGCACGAGGGTTACCGCGATCGCGCGGATTCCCTGGATGTCGGGCCGGAAGTTGGAGCCCGCTTCTTTTGCCGTGGGGGAGCCGCTTTCTCTGGCGGCGACCTCGGCACCGCCAAGAGCCATCGGCGCAGGCTACCGGTTCATGGTGGCGCGGTGCCCGCTCAGCGGGGGTCCCTCAGGCCTTGATCCAGAGGGCGTCATCACCGAGCGGAACCCGCTGAACCTCTCCCTCGCCGAGCAGGTGAACGAGCCTGCGCTCGGCGTCGATCCGGTCGGGCCGGTCCATGCTGCCGGTCATGATCGTCGCGACCTCCTGGGTGGTCAGTCCGGCCGGGTACAGGGCAAGCACCTCGAGAGGATCCTCGGCGTGTCCGACCCGTTTCAGACCGGGATCGAGGTTCGCGATCATCACGTCATAGGCCTCGACCGGCTGGAAGCCCCCGACCTCGACCCGGCGTTCGCCGTAGTCGAAAATCACAGAGGGAGCCGTGTATCGCTCCCCGGCCGAGTAGGGGGCCGTCTTGTGCTGGAGGTGGGTGGCGGTACCGGTGGCGCTGCGGGCATGTGCGTAGTCGGCTTCGTAGGCGGATACGACTTCCGGGTTGTCCACGGCGCCCATGACCACCTCCGCTTCGATTCCGGGAACGGTTTCCAGCGCTTCGCCCAGCTGTCTACGGTCGTCGAGGATCAGCGGCGTGTTGAAATGGAGCAACTGCAGGGTCCTCAGCACCCGCCACTCCGAGCCCGGATAGAGCAGCCGGGCCGCCGTGATCACCTTGCAGGCGGTGGCGCTGGTGAACTTCCTGATCTTCGTTTCGATTGCGAACGGCATCCCGTAGCGGCAACGGAAATCGAAGTAGCGATCCGACATCTGCTCGGGTGAGAGGCGGACCGGATGATTCTCGTCGGAGAGGCCGATGACCGCCAGATGCCATTCGATCTGGTCCCGGTATCGCCACTCCAGGGTCCGCAAGGTAGGACTTGCGGAATAGCCCCATGGGCAGGACGGGTCGTTGAACAGGAGTGCCTTGATCTGCGCCATGTGCCGAAGCCTAGATGGTCGTGGTCGCGGGCATCCCGGCTAGACTCCAACTGATGGAGACGGGCCGAACAGTCTCGCTGCCCAGAACCGCCGGACTGCTCGCGGTGACGGTTGTCTGGGCGCTTCTTCTGGCGCTTTCAGGCTCCCCGGAAGCCATTCTGTTCACGATTCCGGTCTTCCTGATCGCCGCTCCGCTGGCCGTTGAGCGCTACGCCGGTGAGCAATTGATCCTTGCGATGCGGAGCGGGAATCCCCGACGCGGCAATCGCATCCCGAAACTCGCTTTGCCGATCCGGGTTGAAATCAGCGACGGGATCATCCGGGCCGGCCGCCTTTCTGGTCGTGGACCGCCTCTCGCCAGTCACTGAACCGATCCCCGACGGACCGGAATCCACCGAGACCGACCCGTCAATCCCACAAGTACTAGCGAGCCACAACCGGTGGCATTGGAGAATTTGATGAAGCGTTTCCTGGGTGCTGTCGCCCTGTTTATCGTCGCAGTGGTCCCCTCGGCCGCAACTGCCCATCAGGGCAACCCTGATTTCCGGTCGGAGATTACCTCGGTCCAGCCGGCCGCCCTCGGCAACGGTCTGCAGATTGAAATCGTCAACTTTGACGATCACGTCCGCCTGGTCAACAAGTCGGGCAAGGAGGTCGTCATCAAGGGCTATGACGGCGAGCCTTACGCGCGGATCTCCCCGGACGGAACCGTTTCGGTGAACCTGAACGCACCCGCCTACTACCTGAACGAGGACCGCTACGCCAACGTCGACGTACCCGCCAGGGCCGATGCGAATGCGACCCCGGACTGGAAGGTGATCGATGACAACGGCACCTTTGAGTGGCATGACCACCGTTCCCACTACATGTCACAGGGAACGCCGCCGCAGGTGAAGGACAAGTCCGAGAAGACGAAGGTCTTCGATTACACGATCCCGATCGAGGTCGGCGGCCAGCCAGCGAAGATCGACGGCACCCTGACCTGGGTAGGTACCGGATCGAAGGCCCCGGTAATTCCCTTCGTGATCCTCGGACTGGCGATCCTCGCCGCGGCCGGATTCTGGATCGCGAGGCGCCGCCGTTCCGGCGGGCCGGACGACGACCAGGCCGGGGGCGGTTCCGACGGTAACCCGGGTGATCCCGAAAGCAGGAGCGGGGAGGCCAAAGAAGCCTGGTGAGGCGGCTTCTCGCCACAACTCTGCTTTTCCTGGCCTGCCTTTTCGGCCTGGCGGGCCAGGCCTCCGGCCACGCCCTGCTCAAGAGCTCCTCGCCCGCCAGGGGTGCCCAGCTGAAGGACGCGCCGGAGCACGTTGACTTCACGTTCGACGAGCCGGTCGAGGCTTCGCTCGGGGCGGTCCGTGTATTCAACACCTCGGGCGATCAGGTGCAGACCGACGACCTTGAGCGTCCCGGTGACAATGCCGACACCGTCGGGGCGGGCCTGCCGGCCGACCTTCCCGATGGCCTTTACACCGCCACCTACCACGTGGTATCGGCCGATTCCCATCCGGTTTCCGGTGGCATCACCTTCACGGTCGGCAAGCCGGGCAGGGACCTGGGCGGGTTCACCCAGAGCAAGACGATCTCCGAACTGCTGGCCGAGAGCGAAGCCGGCAAGGTGACCGAGGTCGCCTTCTGGGCGGACCGCTGGATCGGCTACCTTGCGATCGCTCTGGCGGTCGGCGCGCTGGCGTGGATGCTTCTGGTCTGGAGGCCCGAGTCGACCACCGCCGGTATCGACCGGAGCCCCGTCGAGCGGAGCTTCCGGAAACTCGTGCTCGTGGTCTCCGCGGCGGGACTTCTGGCCTCGCTTCTGGCAATCGCCTTCCAGGGATCGATTGGCGCGGGAACCAGCTTCTGGCATGCCTTCGGCTCCGGCATCCCGGGGGAAGTGATCCACACGAGATTCGGCTCGGTGATGCTGGTCCGGTCGGCGATCTGGTTGCTTCTGATCGGGCTCGTCCTGACGGGAGGTCGCCACTTCAGCCGCCTGGGACCGGTTTCCCTGCTGGCGCTGGGGGCCGGCCTCGCACTGGCGGTCACTCCGGCCTTCGCCGGCCATGCCTCGACCAGGGACCCCGGATGGCTCCTTGTTCCCAGCGACATCGTTCACGTTTCAGCGATGGCGGTCTGGACCGGAGGCCTCGCCTCGATGCTCCTGCTGCTTCCGGCCGCGACCCGTCAGCTCGGGGAGCCGGCGGACCGGACCGGTCTGCTGACCCGGGCCGCCCTGCGGTTCTCGACTATCGCCCTTGTTGCTGTCGCCCTGATCGGCGTCTCGGGAGCGGTCCAGTCGATCGTCGAGGTCGGTTCGGTCCCGGATCTCTTCGACACCCAGTTCGGCCGGGCGGTGTCGATCAAGATCGTGCTCTTCGCGATCCTGATCGGCCTTGGGGCAGCGAACCGGACCAGGATCATTCCCGGTCTCGTCCGGCGACTCGATCGCGCCGAATCGCCAGGAGAGCCGGGCAACCGGCTGCGGCAGTCACTGCGGCTGGAGGTGGTCCTGGTCACCATCGTCCTCGGGGTGACCGCGGCCCTGGTCAGCTATCCGCCACCCGATTCGATCCAGGCCGGGCCCGCTTCTGGAGCGGTCGTGGTCCAGGGCAAACGGCTCGAATACACGGTAGATCCGGCCCGGGTCGGGGGCAACGAGGTTCACCTGTATGTGTTCAATGACCGGACCGGGGCCCCGGTAAAGGTCCGCTCGATGGAGGTCTCGTTCTCGCTGCCGGATGCCGGCATCGCGCCGATCGAAGCCGCGGCCAGAAGGGCCGGACCGGGCCACTTCGTGGTTCCTTCCGCAACCCTCGGGGTGCGCGGCCGGTGGGAGGCCGAGGTCGCGATGAGGCTTTCCGAGTTTGACGAGCCGATAGCCGATTTCAAGGTGGACGTGAAATGACCGGGCGGCTCCACCCGGCTCACCTGACTCGAAGCAGCAACAATCAATTGACCGCCAGCAAGGACTGCCGGAAAGGAAACGAATGAGAAAACTGAAGACCACGATGTTTGGCCTGGGCATGCTGATCGCTCTGGCGTTCCCGGCCATGGCCGGGGCCCATGTCGAAATGAGTCCCTCCGAGGCACCGGCCGGAAAGCCGGTCAATCTCAGCTTCGAGATTCCCCATGGATGCGACGGCGCGGCAACGACCTCGATCGTCGTGCAGATCCCGAAGGGGGCCCAGGACGTCACAGCGACGGCGATCGAAGGCTGGAAGGCGAAGACGACGCCTGACACCCTCACCTGGACCGGCGGGCCGCTGCCCGACCATCAGACCGAGGATTTCCCCTTCCGGGCGACTCTCTACGGCAAGAAGGGTGACGTGGTCATGTTCAAGACCATCCAGAAATGCCAGGGGGGAGCAGAGACCGCCTGGATTCAGGCGGAGCAGGGTGGCGTCGAGCCGGAACATCCAGCCCCGGCGGTGACCCTTACTTCGACCGCGGCGGTTCCGGCGGCCGACATGCAGGCAGCCGATGATCAGGCTGCCAACGAGGGCGCAGCCGAAACCGGCGAGCCCACCGCCAGCGCCGCCAACGTCGACGATTCCAAGTCCGACGATGACGGTGGGGACGGCAAGACCCTGATCCTGATCATCATCGCCGGACTCGCGATAGGCACCGTGGCCGGGATCGTGGTGCGGGCCCGCCGCAACCAGTAAGCCGTCGGGCACTGCCGCCGGCTTACCTCTTCCGCTGAATCAGCGGGGCCGTCGCCTGCGCCCGGCAGGACGGCGGCCCCGGCCTTCGAGCCGGTCCCGGCTCGATTCCTTGGCAGAGACCTGACGCATCCCGCGAACCTGTGAGTAGAGGATCTCCTCGGCGCAGCGTTGATGCCAGTGAGAATGCTCGGTGCCGCCGAACTTTCTGACGTACTGGACAACGACGTGCTCGTCGCCGATCTCGATCGGCCCGCGGCAGCCAAGGCAGTTGTAGAACTTCTGCGAGATCGAGCGGATGATCCAGATCTCGTCGCCTTCGTCGGTCAGGCCGGTAAGCGAGGTCTTGCGATTCGGAAGTCCTGAGTATCTGTTCAAAATCCCTGCTCAGAGCGAATTTAGAAGGGAAATGGTGGGAAGGGGCGAAATGATCCGGCGTGAGCCCAGTGACCGCCGAAACCAAGACCCTGTCAACTTACATCCAGGATCGGATCGACGAGTTTTCCCGCTCCCAGAAGGATGTCGCGCGCTACATCGTCGACCATCTCGATGAGGCGGCATTCCTGACCGCGGAGGAACTGGCCCGCCGGGCCGGGACTTCCTCATCAACGGTGGTCCGCTTCTCCCAGGCCCTCGGATTCGAGGGTTACCCGGAACTCCAGGCTTCGGCCATCGAGGAGTACCGGGCCACGGTAGGTGGCGAAGAAAGCGGCGGGCGCATGCTTTTCTCCTTCGACCACTCCGAGTTCGAGGCCTCGCTCGGCACCGACCATTCGAACCTCGAGGAAACTGCCCGAAAGCTGGACCAGACCCAGATCGACGAGGCCGTCGCCGCGCTTTCCGGCGCCAGCCAGGTCGTGATTGTCGGCACCGACCAGATGGCCTTCTTCGCCAGCTACCTGCGGCACACGCTCAGTCTGCTCGACATCCGGGCCGAAATCGTGACCTCTACCGCCGGCCCCTCGCTGCAGCGCCTCGGCCGGGTCGACGAGGAGACCCTGCTGATCACCCTTTCCTCCGGTCGCTCGCATGCGCTGCTGGCCCGGGCCATGAAACTGGCCGGCCATCGCGGTGCCCGCACCCTGGCGATCGCCGATGCGACCCTGTCAGACGCCGTCAAGAAGGCCGACATGAGCCTCTACTTCTCGTCGAACAGCCCCTCGTTCCTTCGCTCGAACACCGCCCTGATGGCACTCGTCCATGCGCTCGCCTACGGCGTCTATTCGCTCAGCGAAGACGAGCACAGCGACCGCATCCGTGCCTACAAGCTGAAGTAGCCCGCGGCCCCTTCGAGGGCGCATCAAAGGGTCCTCCCTCTCTATATTTGAGGGGATGGCTGAAGAAGCGACTTTCCGAGTAAAGACGGGCCTGGCAGAGATGCTGAAGGGCGGCGTGATCATGGACGTGGTCGACGCCGACCAGGCGAAAATCGCCGAGGATGCCGGTGCCTGCGCGGTCATGGCCCTGGAACGCGTTCCGGCCGACATCCGCAAGGACGGCG
>JAGQUR010000155.1 GCA_020438395.1 Solirubrobacterales bacterium
GGCGGGTACTCCCAGGTGACGATCAGAATGCGGGGCAAAGTCTTGGCGAAGGCTAGGGCGTCAGGAAGGGAGTCAGGCTCAGGTCTGGAGCAAGGCCACGGAGCCGAGGCCCAATGGGTACTCCGGTATTCGTTGAACCGGATTGTACGGATTCAAGGGCATTCTCCGCGTGTCCTGTCGCCCGTTCGTAGGGATAGTCACCGGCCTGCTGCCGATGGTCCAGGAAGGCCCAGTCGCTGGACTGGACCATGAGAAGCTCCCGCACCGCCCTTTCGGCCCGTTCCCGCGGAAGTCGCCTGACCGCTTCTGCGACGGTCAGCTCGAGGCTGCGCGCGGCCCAGGCCATGTCGGCGACGTCGGGGGAATCCCAGGTCCGGAAATCCTTCTTCTCGCCCCAGGTCGAAGGGAACAGAGGGACTTCCCGGGCGTTCTCGGCGTGCTCGGCCGCCGCCTGATCGAGGTTGACCAGACGGATGCCGTTCCGCTCGGCCCCTTCGAGCACGGCTGCCAGCCAGGCGGGTCCTTCCGCCCACCAGTGGCCAAGCAGCTCGCAGTCGACCGCGAAGGTGAGGAGCCCGCGGCGCCCCGTGCGCTGCCGGTACGAGTCGAGTCGCTGTCGCGCCGACCGGATGAACTCGTCGGCCTGTTCGGTGGCCCGCTGTCTGGCCGCCGCGGCGTCATAGGGCCCACCGTCAATCCTGAAGATCCGGACCCCATGCATCGAGAGCCGATGGAAGTCGAGATATCCCGGCCAGGACGGGTACCCGGACATCTCCCAGGCCCAGGCGATCGCGGTCCAGTCGATCGTGAACGCGAGCGCACCGGAGGCCGTGCGGACCGGGGCCAGCGCTTCGTCGCCCGATTCGTGGCTGCTCTGGTCGACACAGAACCAGTCGATTCCGTGACGGGCCAGGTCGTTCTCGAGTCCGGGCCGATAGGCGCATTCCGGCAGCCAGAAGCCTGAGGAGGGCCCGAACCGCCGCCGGTGCGACGCGAGGCCCGCACCGATCTGATTGTCGAGACCGGCCCGGGTCGCGAGCAGGGGCAGTACCGCATGGGTGGCGCTCGAAGGGATCAGCGAGACGCCCCGGTCCCGGCAGCCTTCGAAAGCCGCCAACGGATCCCCGCCGGTCCCTTCCAGCAGCGCGGTCGCCTTCTCGTACCGTTCGACCTCGGCCCGCGCCGCCGGGACGTGATCTGGATCGGCAGTTTCGACGTCGCGCCGAGCCGATCCCAGACGGAACTCCTCGAGGAACCGGGCGAGCCTTTCCCTCACGCCATCGGCCTCGAGCTGATCGGCCAGGACCGGGGTGACGGTCAAGGTCAGGTCCCGGGCCACCTCGAGCACCGGAAGGTGTGAATGGATCACCGCATCAAAGAGCCACTCCTCCCCGAAGGGATAGGTCCCGAACCCCTCGACGTAGGGCATGTGGGAATGGAGGACGATCGCGAGATCGCCCGTCCCCTCGAGGGTCGAGCCCTCAGACATGACAGACGGCGAGGAAGTCCAGCGAACTTTCGAGGTCGTTGCCCGAAAGGCGGAAGTCCGAGACGTCAATCGCCGGAGTGAACCAGTCGTAGAAGGGTTTGGTGAGACGCAGTGTTTCGTGGACGCGATCCCATCCCAGGGAGATGGCAAGCTCGTGGACCTTGAGCTTGCGCGCGTGATGGAGGCCGAGAATCTCAACCCTCGAGAAATGCGGTTCGAGCAGGGCCCTGTACTCCTCCAGGCGGTACTCCTTGATGTGCCAGGGATTGTCCGACTTCTCGGCGCCTTCCGGGGCGAGGGTAAGCAGATTCGGAGTGGAGATGTATGAGACCGGCGCGAGATTCGCGAAACCGGCAACGAGCGCGTCGGGGTCCTGGACATGCTCAATCGTCTGCAGGAAGACGATCGCGTCCCTCGGCTCGCTGAAACTCTCGACCAGTTCGCGACGGAAGGAGACATTCGGGGCCGTGTACTTGGCACTGGCGTGCTCGAATGCTTCGGGGTTTGCATCAACCCCGATCACGTCGGCAGCGGACCTGCCGAGGACCCCCGATCCGTAGCCCTCGCCACAGGCCAGGTCGGCCACCTTCAGGCCCCTGACCCGCTCGGCAATCCACTCATAGACGACCAGATGCCGCCGGTACCAGTAGTTCTCCTCGGGGACATCCGGCAGGGTCCGTTCGCCGGTCAATTCGAGGGCCGGGACCCCTTCGGGCTGGTTGCTCTGGACATACGTGTCGGTCAAGAAGAGCGATTCTTCCCTATCTTTCTCCGCCATGCCCGCTTCCCCGACCGCAACGCCGGAACACATCAAGGACGTAAACACCCGCTACCACGACGCGGCGGCCGATTCCTACGATGCCAAGTGGGGGATCGACTTCGGCGACATCGGGCAGCATCAGGTCGCCCTGAAGCTGAAGAAAGCGCTCGGTGAGGTTCCGGAAACTCTCGGTGACACTCTCGAGATCGGGGCGGGCACCGGCTACTTCAGCCTCAACCTGGCCAGCCAGGGCCTGATCAAGAGCCTCACCGCCACCGATATTTCCCCCGGCATGCTGAAGTCGCTCGCCCGCACCGCCAAGTCCCTGAACGTCCCGGTCGAGACCGTGGTCACCGAAGCGGAAGTCCTGCCTTTCGAGGATGAGAGCTTCGACACCGTGCTCGGCCACGCGGTCCTCCACCACATCCCCGATCTCGACAGGGCCTTCTCCGAGTTCTTCCGCGTCCTCCGGCCCGGCGGACGCATCGTCTTCTGCGGCGAACCCTCCCGTTACGGCGACCGGCTTGCCGCGGTGCCGAAGCGGACCGGCAAATTCGTGGCTCCCGCCTGGCGCCGGCTGATCGGTGCCAGCGTGCTGGAACACACCGAAGAAGAGAAGGCCGACGATGAGTACAACCTGGAGCCGGAAGTCGACGTCCATGCCTTCGTCCCGGCCGACCTCAGGGCGATCCCGCCCCGGTCCGGCTTCATCGACACCCGGGTCAACGGCGAGGAACTCGTTTCGAATGTATGGGGCTGGGGAATGCGGTCGATGGAATCGACGGCCACCCCGGATTCGATCCCGCCGCGCTGGCGCAACTTCGCCTTCCGCAGCTACATCGCCTTCCAGAAGGTGGACAACAACATCCTCGAACCCCACCTCCCCGCCGAGCTCTTCTACAACCTCCTCCTCTCGGCCCGCAAACCGGCCTAGAACGGGCCAGCGCCCACGCCGCGGGGCCGGCGACAGTCTCAGCTTCCAGCGTCGTGCTCAGGCTGGAGACTCGAAGTTCAACTAGGGTCGTTCCTGACGTCGTTCGTCCATTACTGCGTTGCCTGCGCCCGTCTTGAGACCAGAAGCTTCTGCCCAAACGAGTTGGATCAGCTTGGTTCGTTCCAATTCGTGGTTCCTTGCCGTCCTGGTTGCGTTGCCGGGTTGGAGCGCGGGATTTTTCCCGGCGGGTCACGGCCTGGATGCGAGTTGGATGAGTGGTCTGAACATGGCGGCAACTCGCGGACTCAATTTCGGGTCCGAGGTGATTTTCACCTACGGACCACTCGGATTTCTGAAGACACCGCTTGTCTGGTACTCGGACCTGAGCGCGCTCACGTTCATGTATCAGGCCGCGACCTTCTACCTGTTCGTCTTCTTCATGGTGCGGCTGTTCAGAAAGCGCGTTTCGGACCTTGTCGCATGTCTGATCGCGTTCCTGTTCGTGGCTTGCGTACCCGGAATCGACTATGCCGTCGGCATCGCGGTCATGTGGGCATTCATTGCCTTGACGGACGGCAAACTGTCCGATCGGGAGAAATGGTTACTTGTCGTATTGGGCGGTGTTTTCTCGGCCGCAGAGTGCCAGATGAAAATTTCGACGGGTCCCCTCGTGTTCCTGGTTCTCCTGTTGGGCCTCAAGGGCTCGGGGGCAAGGATTCGGGATCTATCCGCTTTCGTGTCGATCTTCGTCGGCTCTTACCTCGCACTTTGGCTCGCCACGGGACAGGTTCTCGGTGACCTGCCTTCCTATGTGCGTGACTCAGTGGACCTGTTCACCGGTTATTCAGGAGCGATGAGCGCCCCCGGGGTTTCAGATCTGGCGATCATCGCCATCGCCGGTGCGGCCATCGGGACGACCGTCTGGGCCTGGTTCGGCGAATACCCCAGCAACCAGAACCGGATTCTCGCGACACTGATTGCCGCCCTGGTTTGCTTTTCGTTTTACAAGGAGGGCGTCGTCCGGGCGGGCCACAGCCATCTCGTAATCGGCCTTACGGCGATAGCCGTGGTCTGGTTATCGGTCCCGATTCGGGCCCGGCTGCTGTCAGCGTCGGTAGCTGGACTCGTCCTGATCTCGGCGATCTCCATCAACCAATTCCCGTATTCGGGTCAAATCGACATGCTCGCGAATATCAAGAGCGCCGCTGAGGGCGCGAGGACGCTCCTTGACTCCAATCGACGGCAAGAAATCGTGGACCAGGGTCGAGCTCGCCTCCGCTCGTACTACGCCATCGACCCCGAAGTTCTGCGCCAGATCGGGGACCAACCGGTTTCGGTTGACCCGTACGAGATAGCCGCAGCCTGGGCCTACGACTTGAACTGGTCCCCGCTGCCGGTCTTCCAGAACTACTCGGCCTACACGGAAAGACTCGACGAAATCAATTCAGAATCCATCTCTTCGAGCAATGGACCGACGCGAATCCTCAGATCCAACATTTCAACCTTCGATTCCGGGGATCCCGTCGAGGCACTCGACGGTCGCTATCGAGGCTGGGATCCGCCCCGGCAACAGATCACAACCATCTGCAACTTCATCCCGACTTTGACCACCGAAACCTGGCAGGTCCTCTCACGCACCAATCAACGATGCGACAGTCCCGTTCCGGCAGGCGAGGTCGAAGCCAGGAGCGGGGAGACAGTTTCGGTGCCCGCACCCGGCAAGCAGGAGATGGTGTTCGCCCGCATTCACGGGCTCAACGAAAGCGGGTTCGAAATCCTGAAGTCGATCCTCTACAAGCCCGGGGCCATCACAGCCACGACCTCGGACGGGGCCAGCTATCGCCTCATACGCACGACCGCATCCGACGGACTGATGCTCAGATCAAACGGGATCGAAGGCCAGAACCACGGGCCCTTTGCCCAGATTCCTCAAACCACGACCCTCAAGATCAACGGGGCGACCGGGAATCTCAAGATTGAATTCTTCAGGATGGGAGTTGCCAAGTTGGCAGCTGACACACCGCTTGGCGAGGGTGCATAAGTCCTGACCCGGTTGCCGGCATTCCTTGGTGCACGTTGGAGCTGGAGTGCCATTTCCGAGTCGTTTCCCACTTGAGCGGGCCGTGCCCGGGAGGCGGGTACGTGAGCCGTCGTTTCCGGCCGCTGACGAAGGTCAGCGCCGTCCTGGTGGTTCCTGGCGCGCCCAGGCTCCCTACTTGCGGCGGACTCTGTAGAGCTTGACCGGGCGGTCGAGCCCCTTGAAGCGGTGCTGGCCTACCCATGAGTACCTGAAGTCTTCTTCGCCGGCCGCGTCGACCGCGGCCTTGTCGGCCAGGACGCTGTCGGGCCGGGCCGCTTCCGTGATCCGGCTGGCCAGGTTCACGGGCGGCCCGAACCAGTCGCCGACCTGCTTGATCGCCTCGCCCCGCGCAACACCGACTCTCAGGGCGGGCAGGTCTTCGCCGGCCTCGTTGCCGACCTCGATGAAACGGAGTGCCGCGTCGAAAAGCGCGGCGCCATCCTCCGAGACCAGCATCGCCGCGTCACCGATCGTCTTGACCAGCCTCACCTCCGGGTTGGTCACCTCGATCGCCACCGATTCGAGCAGCTTCGCGACCGTGCCGATCTTCTCCAGCTCCGCGCGTTCACCCAAGCGGGTGAAGCCGACCAGGTCGGCGAAGCAGATCGAGACCTCGGTGCTGTCGCTGGGATCGAACAGCCCGGGGCTGCCTATCGCCATCGCCTGGTTGCGAAGCTGGTCAAGGAAATGGGAGCGGAGCGCGTAGTCGACTGCCTGTTCCGCAAGCGGCAGGAGCTGCAGCGAGGCCTGTCGGAGCTGGATCGCGGCTTCGTACTCGTCGGATCCGGGTTCGATGATGTCGGTGGCGACGAGATCCCGATGCGACTGCGCGATCCGGGCCGCCGAGCTGCCGACCTGCCGGGTGACGGCCATCAGGTTCTCGGTCGGTATTCCCGCTTCCTGGAAACGCCTGAGCCGCCGGGCTGCGGTCAGGTCCGCATCGTCGAAGCGGCGCTCGTCGGGCTTCGGACGGGGCAGCCCCACGGCCGCCATCAGGTTCTGGAAATCGTTCACCGTGAGGCCGGCCAGTTCGGCGATTTCCCGGGCGGTGTACTTGTCCTGCGAGCGGCCGAGGACGAGGTCGGCGGGCAGCAGGGCCAGCCGGTTGGCAGCCGCCTCTTCCTTGAGGGTTTCGAGATCGACGCCGTCTTCCATGTAGAGCTCGGTCAGCAGCTTCAGCCGGGCGTCCCGGTCATGGCCCTCCAGCCCGTCCAGCAGGCCTTCGGCCTCGAAATCCGGCAGCTCCCGGACGGCCGCTTCGGCCGCCGTGAACGGCCTCAGGTCGGGCGAGGGATAGTCGTCGGGATCCGGGTAGTCAGCCATAGGCCACCGCCCCTCCCCGTCGCGGGTCGCCGGCGCCGTCGAGACGGCCGGTATCGGGGTCGCGGGTCACGATCTGGACCCCGCCGAAGAAGAGATTGCGCTGGTTCCAGCGGAAGACTTCCTGGCCGGTCGCCTCGATCCTGGCCAGGGCCGCTTCCTCCACTCCCGGCTCTGCCTGGAGCAGCCCGGCCTCGAGGTGGATTCGAGGGGCGTCCACGGCCGACTGCGGGTCGACCCCGGCGAGCAGGTTGAGCGTCGTCTGAAGCACCGCCGAGCGGATCCGGTTCGACCCGGCGCTACCCAACCCGGCCCGAACCAGTCCGTCTTCGAGGATGAGGGTCGGCGACATCATTGAACTGATCCTCTCACCAGGTTCGGATTGGTGGAAGCCCCTGGGGTTCAGGTCTTCCTCGCCGAGCATGTTGTTCAGGTGGAATCCGGTGCCGGGAACAACCATGCCGGAACCGGTTCCGTTCGAACAGGTGACGGATGCGCAGAGTCCGTCTGAATCGATTGCCGCGAGGTGAGTGGTCGAACCGAGCCGGTCGTTCAGAAAACGCCTGGCGAACCCATCCTGCCCGAGGCTGGCTGCGAACTCGTCATCCCGGGCCTCGTTCGCGGCCTTCATCGCCGCCGCAATTTCCACGGGACCGCTTCCGTCCATCCTTTCGAGCAGGGCCAGGCTGTAGGCGACGAGGATCCCGCCGGCCGAGGGCGGCGGGTTGGTCAGCAGTTGCCTCCCCCGGTAGCTGGCACCGACCGGCTCGCGGACTATCGGCTCGTAGGCGTCGAAATCTGCGGCGGAGAGGGTGCCGCCGCGTGAAACGACGTATTCCTCGATCTGTCGTGGCACTTCGCCCGAGCACAGTGCCGCTGCCCCGTCCGCCCCGTAACGGTCCAGCGCATCGCCCAGGTCGGGGTAGCGGAATATGTCTCCCTGACGGAGTATGCGGCCCTCCGGGGCGTAGATCTCGCGGGCTTCCGGGGTCGCCGTGTAGATCGGTTCGAGGATCCGCAGGACATAGGCCTGCTGCTCGTTCAGCGGCGCTCCTTCTCGGGCCAGCCTGGCGGCTGGCGCCGTCAGTTCGGCCATCGGAACCGACCCGTGCCGCTCCAGCGCGAGTGCCAGACCGGCCGCGGTGCCGGGAACCCCGCATGAGGCGGCGCCGGCGTTGAACACCTGGGTGGTCGTCTCGTCGAAGTGGACCGGCACCGGGATCAACTCTTCGGTCAGATCATGGCCGCCTTTGCCCGGCGCCGCCACGAAGAAATCGATCAGGGCGGGTTCGACCCCGGGACCGCCGACGATCATGAAACCTCCGGCGCCGAGACCGGTCAGGGCGCTCTCCAGCGAAAACGAAGCAAGCACGGCTGCGACCGCCGCGTCCACGGCGTTTCCTCCCTCGCGCAGTATCCGGGCGCCGGCCTCCGCCGAAAGCGGATGCCCGGCGGCAACGACACCGCGCGGACTCACGGGTCAGGAAAGGAACTCGGGGATGTCGCCACCCCCGACCGCGGGCAGAGACTCGCCGCGGTCCGGACGGGTCTGGCGCTCTGACCTTTCCCGCCGGCTGCCTTCGCTGCGCTCGACCCGCCTGGGCGGGGCACCCTTGCCGTCGAACCGGGTCGCCACGACAGTGATCCAGACCTGGTCGTCGAGATCGTCGTCGATGTTGGCGCCGAAGATGATGTTCGCGTCGGGATGGGCCGCCTCCCCCACGGCACGGGCCGCCTCGGAGACCTCGATCAGCGAGAGATCCGGGCCGCCGGTGACCGAGAGCAGGATCGAACGTGCCCCGTCCATCGGGGTTTCGAGCAGCGGCGAGGAAGTCGCCTTCTCGGCAGCGATCAGGGCCCGGTCGGGGCCGGAACCCATGCCGATGCCGAGCAGCGCCCGGCCGGCGTCGGACATGATCGATCGAACGTCGGCGAAGTCGAGATTGATCACCGAGGGCAGGGTGACGAGATCGGAGATGCCCTGGACGCCCTGGCGCAGCACGTCGTCGGCGACCTGGAAGGCGTCGACCATCGGGGTCGACTGGTCGAGCACCTCCAGCAGACGGTCGTTCGGGATCACGATCAGGGTGTCGACTTCGCCGGCCAGGGCCTCGATGCCCTGTTCTGCCTGCTTCTGGCGACGGCTGCCCTCGAAGGTGAACGGCTTGGTGATGATGCCGACCGTGAGCGCACCGATGTCGCGGGCAAGGCGGGCGATGACCGGCGCTGCGCCGGTACCTGTGCCACCGCCGGCGCCGGCGGCGATGAAGACCATGTCCGAGCCCTTGAGCAGTCGCTTGATCCGGTCCTGCTCGTCGAAGGCCGCACGGAACCCGAGCGAGGGATCGGCGCCAGCCCCGAGGCCACGGGTTTCTTCGCCGCCGATGTGGACGGTGAGGTCGGCCATGCAGAGCTGGAGCGACTGGAGGTCGGTGTTCACCGCCATGAACTCGACGCCCGGGATCTGGGCCTCGATCATGCGGTTGATCGCGTTCACGCCGCCACCACCGACACCGATGACGCGGATGACCGGGGTATGCGGCACTCCCGCACCCGGAGCTGAAGACGGCTCCTGGCGGCCGTAGCGGGGCGTGTCGTCCCGGTCGGCCGGGGGCTCGGAGAAGATCCTCTTCAGACGATCCTGGGCATCCGGCACCGAACTCGTGTCAGCGGCCGGGTCCGGCGCCGAAAGCGGGCCGGGCTCTTCGGCCCTGGGGGCCGGTTCCACCGGTTCCTGCTGTTCGGCTCTGGCTTCGAGCGGATCCTGTCGGCCGAAACGGCCGGCAGCTTCGGGATCCGGCTCGGAGTGGACCTCCGGCTCGGGCGCCGGGGTGGTTTCCGCTGCCTGCGGCTCGATCGGGTCGCCCTGCGGTCCTCCGGTGTCGTCGGAGGTCCGGGGTTCGAACTCGGGGGGTTCCTGCGAAGGTTCGTCGGAGGTAGAGCGGAACAGGTCCGCCAGCGGACCTTCACGCATACTCGCTCGCTTACGACGAGCCATCACTCAAGACCTCCTTCGCCAAATTCCGGTAGTACGACGCCGCACGACTGTCGGGATCGTACTTCAGGACACTAGCGCCTCGTACCGGCGCCTCGGCGAACTTCACGGCCTTGCGGATGCGGGACTTGAAGACGAGATCCCCGAAATTCTCTTCGAGGATGGAGACGGCCTCCCGCGCGTGAAGGGTGCGGGAGTCAAACATGGTCGGCAGGATGCCCTCGATGTGGACGTTCGGATTGAGGTTCTCCTGAATCATCTTCAGGGTGCTCTGGAGCTGGACCAGACCACGCATCGAGAGGTATTCGCACTGGACCGGAACGATCACCTTGCTCGAAGCGGTGAGCGCGTTGATCGTCAGCAGGCCCAGGCTCGGCGGGGTGTCAATGCAGATGTAGTCGTAATCGGAATGGACTTCCTTCAGCGCGCGCTCCAGTGAGCGTTCGCGGCCGATCTTCGTGCTCATCGCGATCTCGGCGCCGGCCAGATCGATCGAGGCGACGGCGATGTCGATTTCCCGGTGGGCGATCACTTCGGAGATCGG
>JAGQUR010000002.1 GCA_020438395.1 Solirubrobacterales bacterium
CGGGAACGTCGGTCCGGAACGAATCAGCACCGGTGGCTTTCTGAAGAATGTATCCCAGTCGTAGACCGGTCGATTCCCTCGCTTCGCCCGGAACGGCGACCGCGGTGCTTGAGTACCGACGCAGAGTTCCCGTTGACGATGTCATTCGAGTTCGGATTCTGTCGAATCTTCAGGATTCTGTCCGTTAGGTGTTTCGCCCCGGCCAAGTGCCGAGTTCCGAGACGGCGTCGGTGAACTCGAGAGCCAGGGCGGCTTCGCCGAGCTTCTCCTCGTAGATGTCGGCGAGGGACTGGTAGTACCAGAGGCTTTCTTCTTTGGGCGCGCTGAAACGGTTCCAGATGGATTCGCCGACTTGGTGGCGGTCGAGAAGGATTGAGCGCACGTTGTGGACTTTGTCGGCTAGGGAGACGCGGAGGACTTTGTTTCCGAAGTCGTCTGCTGGCAGGGCTTTGAGGTCGGCCAGGTAGGCCGCTTTGCGGGCCTTCCATGGCGGCTTCGGGTCTTCGAAGGTGTCGCTGAGGTGGTCGACGATTTCGGCGACCTCGTCTCCGAACTCGGTGCGAATCCGGGCCAGGGTTTCCTCTCCCCCGGCATCTTCCGGTCCATCGTGGAGGAGGGCGGCGAGGATCTCGTTCTCGGAGCCGCCGTCGTCGATGACGATGCTCGTGACTCCGAGCAGGTGGCCCATGTACGGGATCTCGGAACCCTTGCGGGTCTGCTCGCCGTGAAGTTCCAGGGCGAGATCGAATGCGCGTTTGAATCGGTCGTTATCAAGCATTCAGATACTCAATGTCAGAAGGGTCAAATCGCTATCTCGTATCGGGCGCGCAACTCCGCGACATGGCCGGGCAGCCAGCCCGGCTGATCGCCACTGGACCACTCTTCCCACAGTTCCGGGTAGCTAAGCGATCTGAACGAAACGGCCGGATCATCCACCCTGGAGATGATCTCGTCGAGGTCATTCCGGTGAGCGGCGAATTCGTCGAAATCCGTTGCGTTTGTCGGCTCCCAGAACAAATAGACGAGAGTCACGGCACCGAACCTTCCACCCTGAATAGCCTTCCGGAGCCCCAGATAGTGCTTGACGAGCTGAGCGACATCGATGCGCTCATACCGCCGTGGGTTCAACTTCAGGTCCCGGTAGACCGAGGCCCAACTCTGGTGCGCGACCTCCCCGACAAGCCCTTCATATGAATCCTTGAAATCGGCCTTTTTCGATTCCAGATACTCGGTGAACTTCGACTCGATCGCCACGGGGTTCTCGTTGGAAGGAAGCCAGACATCGAGATTCGGCGCCTTGCCGTTGAGTCCAGTGGGGAACTTCTCTTCAAAGCCAATCTCAGAGAAACCGTCAATCCCCGCTACGTTCAAGCCCTCCGTCTGGTCGACCCAGGCTCCGAACGCGTTGGCGGCTAGAGCAGACGACGAGTGCGCAGCCCCAAACTTGATTCGCCCATCCTTCCGCTTCAGCTCACTTCCATCACCGCCGCCGACCTGTTTCAGAACCTCGTCTATCTGCGACTCATTCACTGACCGGACGAAATTCTCACTTGCATCAAGAACGTAGGGATCATCACTTCGTCCGGCTGCGATTGCTATCGACTGAATAGTTCTCGCCTTCACCTCCCTGATACTCACGGTCGATCCACTCTCTCCAAGTCATTCCCTCCTTGTTTGTTCATACGCAATCCGAGTCTAGGTTCCGGTCGTTCTTCTGACAACCGGGTTCGTTTCGTCAGAGACCGCCGCCGGCTTCCGACCTACCCGTACTTGGTCCCGATCGAGGAATATGTCCCGCCCTTTGCCCTGATGATCGTCGGGCTGCTGATTGGTGAAGCCTTCGGTGATGCGTCAGCAATCGGGGCGATCGTCGGCGGATTGTTCGTCTGGAGTTTCTTCTGGACCATCCGGATCTGGTGTGAGCACGGAGAGGCCGTTCGGTTGCTGCGGGAGCGGGATAGGATCGAACGGATGGCGCGGATGCTTGAGGAGCTTGATCGTGACCGGCGGGCCTGACCCAGAGGAGGACCCGGCAGAACCCGGAGTCAAAGATGAGCTTCAGGACCTGGTTGGTTCGGTTCGGCGTCGTCGCGATGACGACGATGATGATCAAGAGCTCGACTTCAGCATGGGTGGGCAGCTACCTCCCGACCATCCTGACGCCGACCTGCTTGATGATCTTGATCTCTGACTTCTGAGCAGCCGGGGGCGAGTTTCTCTTGCCCGGGACTGACTCTCTTGGGTGGCCGTTGTTGCGGCCACGGAATCGTCCGAAAGAGAGGGTCGTGATGACGGGTGTTGCTGATGATCAGAAGTTCTGCCTTGAGTTCGCTGACTTCACCGGGGAGTTGCCCTGGTTGCTGGAGAAGGCGGAGGCGATCGAGGATGCGATGGGCGAGCAGCTGGCCGGGGCCTTTCTCTGGCACTCCGTCGTTGCCGAACCGGACATCGACGGGTTCCGGGTCTTCTTCGAGGTCGACCCCGTCGGGCCGGGTCTGGACCGTTCGGTGCCCGAGAAGCTGATCGGGATCATCCGGGAGATCGTCATGAGCGACCCGCCCGGCGACCAGGAGCTGGCGGCCTGAGCCCACTGCTTTCCGGACCTAGGAGACGGAGCTATGGACGACGAGATCCTGACCCGCACCTTCTGCATTGAGGTCACCCACTTTCCCGGCGTCGATGAGGCCTGGCTGGAGGAGCGGACCCTTGCGATCGGCCATGCGATCAAAGACCGGCTCATTCACAAGCTCGAATGGGGTCGGGTCTATGCCCTGCCGGACCGCAACGGAATTGGGCTCGTTTTCCTGATGTGGCCGGAGTACAAGCACGACGAGACAGTCACCGAAACCTTCATGGAGATCATCTGCGAGAAGACCGACATCGTCATGCCGAAACCGGGCAGCAGGAAGAAGCCCTACCGCAAAGGCGGAATGCCGCAGTTCGGCCTGGGCCCGAGATTCCCGGCCGAATTCTTCGCGAGCCACGGCAAAATTGACCCGAGTATGGGCCCTCTACAATCGAGCCATGGCAAAGATCGATATTCAAGAACTCAGCGATCAGCCTGAAGAGGCAATCGACCGCGTTCGAAGCGGCGAGGAGATCATCATCACTCGCGATGGTGAGGATGTGGCCGAACTGGGGCCAGTGCGAAAGGGACTTTCCGCCGAAGAAGTCGTCGAGCGACACCGGAACCTTTCCCCGATGGATCCTGAAAGTCTGCGTCGGGATATCGATGAGATCTTCGCCCCGGGTCTCTGAGCCCGCTACTTCGGTATTGGCTGAGTCCCGTCAGATTTTCGGATCTGCCGAGACTTTCTGGGCATGATCGATGGGTTGACCCCTGACGAATTCGTAGCCAACTCCGGCTGGCGCTATGCGAGGACGATGCCTGATATTCCTCATCAGTACACGGTGCGGGATCTGGAATCTCCTGATGGACGACGGACCACGGCGATGGGTTCGGATGAGTTCGAGTGGTTCGTGCGGTTGATCCGGGCCGAAGGGGTGATGAAGACCTGGGGCCGACGGACCCATCCCTACCTTCAGGTCGGCGGCTGGGAGTACTGGACCATGGGTGATCCGGCTGAGGAGACGACTATCATCAACCGGCAGCCGGTCACCCCGGAGGCGATGGCCGAAATGGACGAGGCGATCGCACGGACCTGTTGATCGTGCGTAGCCGTTGATCACCCGGACCCTCTGATCGTCAGTTTGCCGGCCGGCCTGCCGACTCCCCTTGTGGACAGACAGGAGAGGAGCCGAATGGCCGCGAAGCAGGTGAATTACTACGACTATGACCGGAGCAAGCCGGTCGAATGCCGGTGCGGATGGTCCGGTCAGCCGGGGGCTTACGAGGATTACTTCCATGAGTTGCTCGATGTGACCTGTCCCAGGTGCGACACGATGCTTCTGATCGTGCCCTACCCCACTCGGGCTCAGACCGAGGAGGCGGCGGCCACCGGCAACGAGGAAGCGATCGCCGAGCTCGAGCAGATCGAGGAGCGCGAGAGAACGACCGGGGAGGACGAGGAATGAGCAAGAAACGCCGGCCCTACATCGACTTCGATCCGGAGGATCCGGACTCGGTCTGGGAAGGTCCCGCAGCCGAAAATGCCTACCCCGAAGACCGCATGATCGAGATCGACGGGAAGCTCACGCCGGCCAACGACGCCGCGCGCTACTACAACCGGGTCTTCGGCCTCACCGACCCCGCCGCCGAGTGGCAGGACAAGCGCAAGAAGGGCAAGAAAGACCAGGACGAGACCTAGTCCGGCGGCAGAATCGGTGGCCTCAGTTCGCTCACTTTTCCGAGTCGGTAAAGACGAGCCGGCCGTCCCCCGCCGGCGGAAGAACTCGACTGGCGATCCGTCGGCACCAGAAAGTCATCGATTCCGAGCACCTTGCGCTGAAAGTTGGAGGGATCGAGATCGACTCCCCAGATGGATTCGTAGACCCTCCGAAGGTCGGCGACAGTGAACTCGCGCTCGCAAAACGAAGCGGCAAGCGGGGAGTATTCGACGACCGTTCTCAGATGAGAGAGCGCATCGCCAAGAATCCGATCGTGATCGAAGGCAAGAGTGCCTTCCACATCATCGACCGGCCAGAACCTCGCCTTGGCCGCGTCCGTCGAAGCTTGTGGGGATGGAAGGTCCGGAACCACCGCCAGGTAGGAGACCGTCACCACCCTCATTCTCGGGTCGCGGTCGGGATCGCCATACGACGCAAACTGGGTCAGGTCGATTCCGGAAATCCCGGTTTCTTCCTGTAGCTCCCTTGAGGCGGCTTGATCGAGATTCTCGTCTAGCTTGACGAAGCCTCCGGGGAACGCCCACATTCCTTTGAAAGGGGGACCGCCGCGTTCGATCAGCAGGACGCACAACCGGCCGGCACGCATGGTCAGCAGAACGACGTCAGCCGTCACCGCGAATGCCGGGAAGTCGCCCGGGTCGTATCCGCTGAGGAAGTCCTTTTCGTCGGTCACGCAATTTCCACTCTACAGTTTTTGTCATACCGACTATATCTGTGTTATAGTGCTTTTGACCAAAACTTGATTGTCAGAAACCGACAGAGGGGGCGACACATAGGCCATGGAACTTGACGCGAAGCTTGATCTCAATGTTGTGGCGGTTGACTCGGGGGAGACCGTTCATCTACTTCTGGAGCTGGAGGCTCCTGGCCTGGAGGGTGAACGCCGGAGGGATCCGGCGAACCTCCAGGTAGTTCTCGATACCAGCGGGTCGATGGGCGGCGGGCAGCTGGCGGCTGCCCTCCAGGCGATCGACTCGCTGGTCGGCAGGCTCCACCCGGAAGATCAGTTCGGGCTGGTCTGCTTCGACACCGACGTGTTCATCCCCGTCACGGCCGGCCCGGTCGGCGACGGCGCGAAGATCCGTGCGGCGCTCCATCAGATTCAGCTCGGCGGGGTGACCAACCTGAGCTCTGGCCTGATCCGCGGCATCCAGGAGGCCGAGCGCACCAGCGCCGGCCGTTCGACCACGCTGGTGTTGCTCACCGACGGCCATGCCAACCGGGGCATCGTCGGCCACGACGAACTCGAGCAGATCGCTCGGACCGCGATGGGCCGGAAAATCACCGTCTCCACGATCGGCATCGGCTACGGCTACGACGAGGACCTGCTCGAGGCGATCTCCCGTGGCGGGGGTGGCAACTCGCACTTCGCCGAGAACGGTGACGAGGCCGGCGGCCACCTGGCAGGCGAGGTCGAGGGACTGCTCGAACAGGTGATCCAGGCGACCAGCCTTACCGTGAAGCCGACCGGTGATGTGAGCGGCATTCGCCTCTATAACGACCTACCGGTCAGCGATATAGAGGGCGGATTCATCGTCGAACTCGGCGAGATGACCAGCGAGGAAAAGCGCCGGTTGCTCTTCGAGATCGACGTTCCCGACATCACCGCGCTCGGCCTTGCCCAGGTCTGCGAGATCGAACTGCGCTGGGTCGAGACCGAGACCATGGAAAGCAAGGTCGCGACCATCCCGGTCAACGTGAATGTGGTGCCGGGCGATGAGGCGGCCGGACGAATCGCCGACTCCGAGGTGACCACCGAACTCGCCTTCCAGGAGACCCAGCGGCAAAAACGGGAAGCGAACGACGCGCTCGCCCGAGGGGACCACGAAGAGGCACGCAGGCACTGGCATGAGTCGCGACGGCGACTGAGCCGCCTCGACCAGAGCAGCATGAGCTTCCGGGAGCGTCGCGACGTCAACGAGGAACTCCGGATGCTCGACCAGATCGAGGGGCGATCGGACGTGGACATCAACTCCGCCCGCAAGATGAGCCAATCTGACATCCACCGGAAGAACCGCAAGCGCGGCCGTGAAGAACGGGGAAGGGACTCACAGTGATTGCGGCCGTGAACCGTCCAGTCACGTTTGCCAACCACGCCATCGAGCGGTATCGGGAGCGCTTGCGTCCGGCGCTCTCGATCGAGGGTGCCGCGCTCGAGCTGAAGCGGCTTTCCGCGCACTCGACCATAGATCCGGACGGTCCGAGCTGGATGAGTCCGGAGAGGAAAGACGACAGGACCTCATTTCTCGAGATCGGGGACGCGGCCTTCCCGCTCGAACCGAGCGATGACGGCGAGACACTGGTGGCGAAGACCTGCCTGGTCAGAGGCTCACTGAGCCCCCAGGCCCGGGACCGGCGAAATCGCATGCGCCGGTCTCGGCGCCGCCCTGGTTGATCCAGCTCTGGACGGCTGCCGCCAGCGAGGTCCTGCGGTCCCCGTTCACATCCCGTGACCAAGGATCCGCTTGTGGTGGCGGTACTTTTCGGTTGTGCCGTCGTTACGTACAGAGGAACGCTGGGCGGCTGAATGTTTGGAAGCTGCTTTGCCCGGCGTTGAAGTTCGGCAGAACGATGATGGGTCGCGGGCGAGCATGTACGACCTTGGTCTCTTTCGGGAGGGGGAGCTGATCGGCTCCTGCGAGGTGACGATCGCCGCTGACCCCGCCCTGTTCAAGCTCTGGCACAAGATCCACGGGAACCATCCGAAGCCGGCCGGTCATGGACGACGGGATCAACTCGGTTTGCCGGTCCCCTTTGCCGCTCCGCTCCAGACCGACTCGGCCGCAGCCGAGCTGCTCTGCGAATGGCTGAGCGAATGGCTCGCCTCCCCCGGCCAGCTCCACAACATCCACAAGGCCTGTGACGGGGCCAGTGCCCAGAATCATCTCTTCGTCCTGCTGCCCGGCTACACCGTCGCTCCCTTCCCGGCCCGGCACCTGCTGACCGGTCAGGGCGGCTGCCTTCCCGGCGGCAACCCGAGCCCTCCGGGGGCACTCACACATATATGGACCATGTCCACCTGGTCGACCGGAGACCTTTTCGGCTGGAGCGAGACCGCCGGCTGGCGCCGCCACCGGAAGGTGCCGCTCACCGCGCCGCTCGCCCTGGCCGCCTGATCTGCCGCTCATTCGACGCCCCCTTTGTTGGAGCGGCCGCCTGTACCGAAATTCGCGGGTGCCCTGCAAAGCGCGGATTTGGACGCGGAAGCAGCATGAGAAAAATGCCGGCGGCAGTGGCGGAACGGCGCTGAACAGAGTAGAACTGCAGACAACGCGTCGGTCAGATCCGGCGCACCAACTCGACCGGGGGATGTAGCTCAGATGAAGTCTTTTCGTGCCGTAGTAGTTGCTTTCCTGATCGCTCTTGCCGGCATGGGCTTCGCGGCGACCGATGCCTGGGCCACCGCGCCCGCGAATGACAACTTCGCCGATGCGACCCAGTTGGGTGGCAAGTTCCAGGTCGTGGACGGAGACACGAACGGGTCCACGCTCGAGGGGGGTGAGCCTGCCCACACCAGTACGTCTGCGAGCAGATCCATCTGGTACGCATGGACGCCCCCGTCCAGTGGCACCGCAACGGTCAGCACCTGCGACAACACCGGGAACATCTACGCGCAGGTCTATACGGGGTCAGCGCTAAACACCCTGACCCCGCTGGCCAATGGAATTTGCCGCCAGTCCTTTCTCGCCGACGGTGGAACCAAGTACCACATCGCCGTGTATCCGAACAACGAAGGTAATTCCGGTCCGATCCGGCTCTACCTGCGGGAACAGTCCGCCCCCGCCAATGACGACTTCGATACGGCCGAGGTTCTGACCGGCAACTTCGCAACCACGACGGGAACCACCGGCGGAGCGACCGGGACGATCGGCGAACCCGACCACAACGGATCTACCGACCCCAACTCGGTCTGGTACCGCTGGACGGCGCCCGCCGACGGTTACATGGCCTACGACATCTGCCGGAATGACTTCGCCACCGCCACCGCCGTTTACACCGGGTCTTCGGCCGACAGCCTGACCAAGGTCGACCAGAGTCACTGCGGCAGGCGCATACCGGTGACTGGCGGGACCACCTACAGCATCGCCGTGACAACCGACCCGAACGCTCCGGTCGGCGACTTCTACATGGAGCTTCGCTTTTTCACCACACCGGCCAACGACAACTTCGATGATGCCATTGTGATCCCGCCGGCGGGGGGTGAATTTGACGGCTCGAACGGCGGGGGCACCTTCGAGGCTCTGGAACCGAATTCCACCGACCCACAGGCTTCGGTCTGGTACCGATGGACCCCTTCGACCAGCGGTATCGCCTTGATCGACGCCTGCACCGAAGACTTCATCCCCGATTTCCGGATCAGGCTCTACGCCGGCGGCACGGTTGGCGGGCTCTCCCCCCTGTACGGGGGCGATTGCCGGGTTAGCGTCCCGGTGACCGGGGGCGACACCTACCAGATTCGGATCGTCGGAGATGACGAATCCGACTACGGTGACTTTCACATGAAGATCACCCGACCGGCCAAGCCCGCCAACGACGACCTCGCCAACGCGATACCGCTGAGCGCACAATCGGTGGACACCGGCGGAACCTACACCGGAGCGTCGCTGGAAACTAACGAGTCGAATCCTTCAACCAACGCTGCGGGCGGGGTCTGGTATGCGTGGACCGCGCCTTCCAACAACGAAGTCACGATCGACACCTGCGGCAGCAATTTCGACACCTACCTGGGTGTCTATACGGGAGATGCCCCCTTCCCCCTGACGGAGGTCGAAAAGAACGACGACACTTTCGCCGAAGGTTGCGGACTCAGGAGCGCCTACACCTTCACCCCGACCCAAGGGCAGACCTACAAGATCGGCATCTACGGTTTCAGCAACTATGCGGTCGGGAATTACAGACTCCGGATCTACCCCGGGGCTTTCACCCCACTCAAGTACACGATCTCCGGCGCGAAGTCGGGAACCGGTTCCGGCACGGTCTTCACGAACCGCACCGAAGGCGTCAACTGCGGCAGCGTCTGCTCGTTCCAGGTCAACGACGATGCGTATGTCGAAATGAGGGCCGTGGCCGACGAGGGCTCGAAGTTCGTGGGCTGGGAGAACGCCCCGGACTGCCCCGGCACGATTCCCTGCTGGTTCAACGCGGAAAGCAACCGGACCCTGACCGCAGTCTTCACCGACCTGCTCCACAAGACGCTGACCGTGAGCACCAGCGGTGCCGGGACCGTGACCTCGTCCCCGGCCGGGATCAGTTGTGGCGCCACCTGCAGCCACACCTTTGACACCGGGACGCTCGTCACCCTGACCGCGAAGCCGGCCCCCGGGTACGCATTGAGCGGCTGGGGCGGCGCCTGCTCCGGCAAGGCCGCTTGCCAGGTGACCATGGACGACGAGGCGGAGGTCTCGGCGACCTTCGTCAAGGTGGCACTGACCCTGAAGACCGGCAAGGCGAAGCTGAACCTCAAGAAGGGCACCGCGCTGCTGCCGGTGACCGTGAACACCGCGGCAAAGATCACCCTGACCGGCAAGAGCGTGAAGAAGAAGACCGCCTCGACCAAGGCGGCGAAGACGGTGAAGATGACGATCGCGCTGACCGGCAAGCTGAAGAAGAAGCTGCGAAAGAAGCGGAAGGTGATCGCAAAGGTCAAGGTGACCGCGAAGCCCGTGGCCGGCGGTTCGGCGAAGTCGAAGACCGTCAAGGTCAAGCTGAAGCTCAAGAAGAAGAAGCGCCGGTAGCGGCGAACCGGCCGGATTCCATATATTCACCTGCGTGTTTGGGAAGGCAGGGGAATACCGGGTGCCGCTGGTAGCGGCGCTGCTGGCGGCGACGGTCGCGACTGGCCTGATGCTGTCGGCAGGCGTGAACCAGGCTGATGCCGCGGCGAAGTACCGCTCGGTCTCGAGCGGGCAGGCCAGGGCCGTGGTCGGGACCGGCAAGTGGTCCTTCGCCTTTCGCGACAAGCGGAAAAAGCCCGTGCTTCGCGAGCAGTCGGGTACCGGCACCAGCCCGGTCGGCCGGCTCGGCTTCCAGATCGGCAGCAACTGGAAGCATGCGACCCGGGTGATCAAGACCTGGAAGCAGGGCAAGAGCCGCCTGGCGATGGTCAAGACCACCGACCCGAAGCGCAAGCTCAAGGTCCGGGTGGCCCCGGCGAGCAACGGCTCGGTCCGCCTGACCGCGACGATCGTCGGCCCGTCCAGCGGTGTCGAAGCGATCGGCATGTCCTTCAAGGCGCCGAAGGCCGAGCGCTACCTCGGATTCGGCGAACGCTCCAACGCGGTCGACCAGCGTGGCAACGAGGTCGAGAACTGGGTCGGCGAGGGCCCCTACCAGTCCAACGAGTACCAGGTGGTCAAGCTCTTCGTGCCGGAATGGGGCCTCAGGGACCGGCCCGACGCGACGTACTTCCCGATCCCCTGGCTGCTTTCCACTTCCGGCTACGGGGTCCTGGTCGAAAACCCGAACCCGAGCTACTTCCACCTCGGCACCGACCGCAAGGACACCTGGAGCGTCCAGTTGAGCCGCACCGTCGATGGTCTCGCCCGGCAGCCCGACGACAATCCGCCGCCGACTTCGATCACCCTGAGGTTCTTCGCCGGTCCGAAGCCGGCCGACGTCGTGAGGCGAATGAGCGGCGCTCTCGGCCGGCAGCCCGCCCCGGCCCCGGTCTTCTTCGGCCCCTGGCTCCAGACCAACGAAAGCGACGCCGACTCGGTCAACATCCTCCACGACCAGGACGTCCCGACCTCGGTCTTCCAGACCTACCTCCACTACCTGCCTTGCGCGGGACAGACGGGCCACGAGCAGAACCAGATCGATCGCACCGCGTTCATCCACCAGGCCGGGATGGCGATCACCACCTACTTCAACCCGATGATCTGCCGCAGCCTCCCCGAGTTCCCCGATCTGGTCAGCGAGGGAGCGATCACGCTCAACCGCGACGGCGACGCCTATCCGTACCGGTACCTGGGCTACGAGGTCGGTCAGTTCGACTTCACCAGCGAGGCCGGCCGCGACGCCTATGGCGAGCGCCTGAACGAGGCGCTTTCGCATGGCTATGACGGCTGGATGGAGGACTTCGGCGAGTACGCGCCGCCGGACGCGGTCTATTCGGACGGCACTCACGGCGTCGTCGAGCACAACCAGTACGTGCGGCAGTACCACTGCACCGCTTACGAGAAGACGAAGAACCACCCACGGCCGGTGCTCCGCTTTGCCCGTTCCGGCTTCACCGGTTCGGCCGCCTGCTCGCCGGTCGTGTGGAACGGCGACCCGTCAACCACCTGGGACTTCGACGGCCTGGCCTCGGCGGTCCGGAACGGGATCACGATGGGACTTTCCGGAGTCGGCATCTGGGGATCGGATATCGGCGGCTTCTTCGCGATCACCTCGGACACCCTCAGTCCGGAGCTGAACGCCCGGTGGGTCCAGTTCGGCGCCTTCTCCGGGATCATGAGAAACGAGGCCGACGGCTACAGCGTCAGCTCCGCGCACCGGCCCCAGGTGATCGATCCCGACCAGATCGACAACTGGCGCCGCTACTCGAAGCTCCGCACCCAGCTTTACCCGTATGTCAGCGCGGCGGCGGCCGACTACCGCCGGACCGGCCTGCCGATGATGCGGGCGATGGTCCTCGACTTCCCGAACGACCGCAAGGCCGCCGGACTCGAGGACCAGTACATGTTCGGTCCCGACCTGCTGGTCGCGCCGGTGATCAAGCCCGGCCAGAGCAGCCGCAAGGTCTACCTGCCGAAGGGCAAGTGGATCGACTTCTGGCGCAGCTTCAGCTACGACGAGCCGACCGGCGCCTACGACCTGACCGGCGCCGGCACGAAGAACGGCAACGGCTGGCGCACCCTTCCCGCCCCGGCCGATCAGATCCCGCTGCTGGCCAGGGCTGGCTCGATGATCACGACCATTTCCCCGGACGTGACCACGCTGAGCCTGTTCGGCTCCGACAACCAGCAGGTGGTCGACCTCTCCGACCGCAAGGGCCGGACCCTGTTCGCCTTCCCCCGTGGACAGTCCAGCGACCGCTTCGAGAAGAGCGGCAAGCTGGCTTCAACCGAGAGTGACGGCAGCTGGAAGCTGAAGATCAACGACACCGAATCCCGGCCTTGGCGGATCAAGGCATCGACCGCCGTGATGAAGGACCCGTTCAAGGTGCGCTGCGTGAAGCTGAACGGCCGCAGGCTCTCGGCCGCCGCCTGGAACGCAACGGCCAGTCAGGTCGAGGTGAACCTGCCGTCGAAGGGCCGCAACCTGACCCTCCTCTTCTCGAAGAAGAGCTGCGGCTAGAACTGCCGCAGAAGCTCCCGCCGGTCAATCACTTCCGGGGCTCGCCTACGCCCAGTTCGAGCTGGAAGTCAGTAACGATCCGGTCCCGGACGGATTCGATCAGGCGGGCCGCGTTCCACAGGGTTCCGGCGGCCTCTTCCCCGGCCAGCCCCGGCGCGGTCAGCTGGCAGAAGCGTCGGATGACTACTGCCTCCTCGGACTCCCCGGGGAAGTCGATCTCGTCGACCCGCTCGACCAGGATGTCGCCGATGTAGGTGAGTATCCGGCCCGAGCGAAGCAGCTCCACCACCAGGGCGCAGGCCGCGAGCTCCTCTTCGGTCGGCTCGCCCTCCCCTTTGCCTTCCCGTCGCTGCTGACTGTTTTCTGCCATGCCCGGTAAAGGGCGCGGCCGGAAAATGTCTCCCCCGGCTGCCGCATCGGTGGACGATAAGTTGAAGCGATGAGAGCGGCGAGCTACGAGGAGTACGGACCGCCCGAGGTGGTCCACATAACTGAACTGCCAGCCCCCGACCCCGGCAAGGGCGAGGTCCTGGTCCGGGTGAAGTCCACCGCGGTGACCGTGGCCGACGCGAGGATCCGTGCCGCCCGCTTTCCGATCGGGTTCGTGGTTCCTGCCCGGCTCACCTTCGGGCTGAGGCGGCCGCGGCGGCATGTGCTCGGCAGCTCCTTCTCGGGAACGGTCGAGTCGGTCGGAAGCGAGGTCGAGGGTTTCGCTCCCGGGGACGAGGTCTGCGGAATGAACGGGATCCGGATGGGCGCCCACGCCGAGCAGGTGTCGGTCCCGGCGAAGAACCTGGTCCGGAAACCGTCGAGTGTCTTGCACGCCGACGCGGCGGGGATCCTCTTCGGGGGCACCACGGCGCTCTACTTCCTGCGTGATCTGGGCCAGCTCGAGCCCGGACAGTCGGTGCTGGTCAACGGCGCCTCCGGCTCGGTCGGGACCGCGGCGGTGCAGCTGGCGCTCCGCCTCGGCGGCAAGGTGACCGCGGTGACCAGCTCACGCAATCTGGAGCTGGTGACCGGCCTCGGCGCCGAGCAGGTGATCGACTACAGCCAGACCCCCGTCACCGGGATCGAAGACCAGTTCGACGTGGTGCTCGACACGGTCGGGACCCTGGACCGCAAGTCAGGCCTGAAGCTGGTCCGGGAAGGTGGAGTACTGCTGCTGGTCGTCGCCACCTTCCGCGAGACGGTCAGGCCGAACGGGAAGGTGAAGTCAGGGACCACCCCGGAGCATCCCGACGATTTCCTCTACCTGGTCGAGCTGCTCGAGCAGGGGGCGATCAGGAACGTAGGCGACGAGTTGGAAGGACTGGAGCAGATCGTCGCGGCTCACGCCAAGGTCGATTCCGGCCACAAGACCGGCAACATCGTGATCAACCTGCCCGGCTGAGCCGGCGACGTTTCACTTCAGGACGAACGGGTTGACCAGGGCGACCCCGGTCCGCTCGACATCCGCCGTGTTTCTGGTCACCAGGGTGAGGTCCTTCACCAAGGCGGTTGCGGCCAGCAGTCCGTCGATCACCGAGGGCGAGTCCGAGGCGCTCATCCTGCCCCATTCTTCGGCGATATCTGTATCGATCGGGATGACCCGGCCCTCGAAGCGTCGCTGGACTCCGCGCAGCCAATCGTCTAGTGCGCGCGCCGATTCCGGATCCCGTCCAGCCAGACGTTCGATGCCCTTCCTCAATTCGCCGACCACGAGGACGCTGAGGAAGAAGCCTTCTCCGTGCATGGCTTCGATCCAGCCGGTCACAGCGGGATCGGCAGCCTTCCCCTTCCTCAACTCGGAGATGACGTTGGTGTCGAGCAGATAACTCAAAGATCCGTCTCGCGGGGGAACTCCCGCTCGCGCTCGAAGTCGGAGTCTTCACCGACGTCGGGCATCGCCATCAGGTGCTCAAGGAACTCGCGATCGTCGTCGGCAGACAGGGCCGCCCTGAGGATCCGCCGGTGCTCTTCTTCTGCGGACACCCCGTTCCCAGCGGCCCGGAGCTTGAGTTCCCGGACCAGTTCGTCGTCGATGTTCCTGACCAGTAGCTGACCCATATTGCTATCAATGCTATCACCCCAGATCGTGACCGAATTGTCCATGCCCGGGTAAGTGCCCGACTGCCTGGGTCTCTCCCCGCCCGAGGAAACCTTCCTGACATCCGCCCGTCAGATCTGCCGGGCCACGACGACTCAACCGTCATGCCGAAAGGAGGAGGAATGAAGAGTCATGTGTCAATCCGGGGCGGATTCCCCAAGGGACCGACCCGCACCATCATCGTCGAGCCGCTCGAGCAGCCGGCAGAGGCACCGGCCCCGGCCGAACCGAGGCGCATTCCGGAGCGGCCCGCCAAACCGAGGCCCGAACCGGTGCCGGAGAAGCGGCCAGCCCGTGAGCCGGAGAAGGTTCCGTCCGGTGCCTGAGCCCTCGGACCCGGCCGATCCGATCCTGATGGCGGGCTCGATCCTGGGGCTACGACTCTGGCGAACCGACTCCGCCTTCGAAACGCTGTTCTCCGGCATGACCGGTGCCCGGTGGCAGACGGACGGAAGGGCAACTTCCGCAACATGTATCAGGCACGACCGCGGGAGGCATCGTGCGCCCGGGAAGGATTGCTCCTGCGGTCTGTACGCCCACCACCCGAATCGTTTCCCTCCACAACTCAGCCTGCGGATCAGCCGGCCATATCCGCGGGTTGTGATCGGACTGGTCGAGGCCTGGGGCAGGATCGAGCTGCACCGCCAGGGTTTCCGGGCCGAGTTCGCACGGCCCGTTGCCTTCGTCAACTACCGATGGAATCCGCCGGTAGGACTGGACGAAGAAACCCATCAGGAAGTCTTCCGGCGACACCGAACCATCTTTGAGTACCGGCTGGCGGAACTGGCCGAGCGTTGCGACGCGGAGATCATCGACCCAAATGAGGGCGACCGGCTCGGCGCCTGGATTCGCAATGATGGCCGTGCGATAAGTCCGGCCCTGCTGAGGGAACTGGTTCCCGAGCGACCCCCACGTCGTCGTCGACCGCGACCGGGATGAGGCTCCGGCTCCGCAGAGGCCCCGGAAACCGGGAAGATCCTTACAAGGCGGAGCCGCCCTGTCTCGCAGGCACGGTCATCGGGGTGCGGGAATGGACCACCAACTTGTCCCTCAGTCGCCTCGGTCCGCTCACCGGTGGCCAGAGCTGGAGTTTCGACGGCACACCGACCAGGGCGAAGTGCGTGATTCACCCGATCGAGCACCAGGCGCCGGACCCGGATTGCGAATGCGGTCTCTACGCCCATCACCCCTGGACTTCTGCCGGGAAGTCACTGACCAATCCGGACCGTTACCCGGTCAACGGCGTGACCGGATTCGTCGTTGCCTGGGGGCACATCGAAGTTCATGCCCAGGGATTCAGGGCCGAGTACGCGAAACCGGCCGCGTTCTTTTTGGCCAACGGCGTAGATCACGGTTGGGCGGAGGACTACTTCGCCGAATACGAACTTTCGCTCAGAAGGCTCGCCGCCGAATCCGGCGCCGACCTGATCGACACCCGTGTCGAAGGCGCAGCCCAGGCCTGGCTGGAACAGCACCCGGGACAACTCCGTCCGGAGACGATCGACCGGCTGCTTCCCGGAGTCCGGGTGGGACCGGTTCGCATCACCTCAGCTTCCCAGGTCATGGGCTGGGTCGAATCGGGAATCGTGCTGATGTTCAAGGGCACCGGACGTCTGATTTACGGACTTCTGATGGCCGCCTCGATCACGATCCAGTTGCTCTGGTGGGGATTCATCCTCTACATGTTGATCGCATTCCTGACTGGACTTGACCCGTTCCACCTGGGTTCCAGTCTCGGCCCGGACCCGGCCGATCCGGTCATCCGGCACCCCGAGGGCTGGCATCCTCCGATGGCGCAGTGAGTGCCGGGCTCCGAGGTCTAGGCGAAGCGCTCGTACAGGCCGGGGAGGATGCGGTTGAGGTGCTGGTACTCCTCCGAGCAGTGGACGAGGAGGGTGCGGCCGACCTGGTCGGGGACCGCGACCTTCCTCACATACCGGTTGCTGACCAGGGACTGGATCGGTCCGGCCATCACCGAGGCCGGTCCGGGCAGACGGGGACGGACCTTCTCGGCGATCCAGAAATGGCTGCGCAGACGGAGTCCGTCACCGTCTCGCAGGAAGACATGCGCCATGAAGGTGTGCTCGATGAGACGGTCTCCAACCCGGGCACAGACGATGGTCGCCACCGAATCGTCGTCGAGGTAGTCGTCGGTGAAGCCGAACTCCCGCGGGGAGGTGAAGTCGATCCGGATCGAGGCCGCCCCGTCGCCGACGTCCTCGACCGGGAAGTTGCTTACGCCCCAATACGGCTTCACTGCGGGCTGGGCTGCCGGCGCCCGACCATTGGCGAAGTGGGCGACCGGATGCCACACCCGGTAGCGCTGGCTTCGCCTCGAATGCCAGTCGAACCACCACTCGATCATCTCCCGGCTCAGGTCCGGCATCGGGGTCTCGTTCGAGACCCTGACACTCAGGTCCTGCATCCGGGACCAGTAATGCGGGTTCTCGAGCGGTGCCGGGTCGCAGAGACGGTCCACCTCCCCCCGGGGCAGGGAAGACTCGGGCTCGAGCGGACCCGATTCGGCCGCGAGCAGGACCTCCAGCGGGGCCGGTTCGACCTTCAGACGGATCAGCTCCGCCAGGTACTCCTCCTCGCCCGGCTGCGGCCGCTCCTGTGGCAACGGCTTCAAACGGGCCTGCCCATCCACTCGTGGAAGAGGCCTTCGGGATCGCGGGCCCTCCGGACCCGGTCGAGCCGCTCCAGATTCTCTTCGCTCACGAAGCGGGCGGGGCGGCGGCCCAGATTCTCGTCGGCAAGCTGGATGCCACTGGCCAGGGATTCCATCGCTCCCATGTTGCCCGTAGCCCAGTCGATGTTGGCCCGGTCATCGGCCGGATCCTGCCAGACCGCGTAGAGGGCGATGTAGGTCTCGTCCTCGACCGAGTAGGCCATCTGCTGCCGGGCCGGGCTCGTCCCCCAGTTCATCCAGAGCATGTGCGACGGCGCCTCCGGGAGGGTCTCGGCGATCCGCCGGATGCCGGGCAGAAGCTCGGCGGCCGGCGCGTGGGTCCACATGTTGTCGACCGCGTAGCGGTGTTCGTCCGGGTAGGAGGCGTGGACGCCGGCGTAGAGGTCCTCGAGTCGGGCGGGGAAGTACGGCATCGAGAGCTTCGCCCGGTCGGCAGCCGGGCAGGTCTCGAGCAGGGCGAGCGCCTCTCTTGCCTCGGGCTCCGAGGGAGCCAGGACCGGGGCCGTGACCACCACTTCGGGCTCGCCCTGGTCGCGGTGGGTGAAGACCATCAGCTCCATCCAGCGCGGGATCCTCGGCCCGATCTCCTTCGCCCAAGTGAAGACTTCTTCGAGGGACTCGAGCGGGTAGGTGAAGATGCCGTTGGCGATCACCGGCGGCCGCGGATAGAGCTTCAGGTGGTAGCGGGTGACGACCGAGAAGAAGCCGGGCCCGGACCCCCGCGCCGCCCAGTAGAGATCCGGCTGGTTCTCCTCGCTGACCGTGATCAACTTGCCGTCGGGTGTCACCAGGTCGATCGCGACGACGCTCTGGCAGGCCGGTCCATGGACCCTCCCGTTCCAGCCGAAGCCGCCCTGGAGCAGGTAGCCGCCCAGCGCCACGCCGGGGCAGTGGCCGACCGGGAAGAAGAGGTCCAGCTTCTCCAGCTCGAGGTCGAGCTCGTTGCCGGGGCAGCCGGGCTGGACCGAGGCCCGCATCCCGGCCCCGTCGATTTCGAATTCGCGCATCGCGGAAAGGTCGAGCAGGAGGGTCCGGTCGCGGAGATGGTTGCCGGCCCAGCTGTGTCCGCCGGAGCGAACGCTCAGCTTCAGGCCCTTTTCCCGGGCGAGCCGAACCGCCTCCACGCAATCGGTCTCGCTGGCTGCCCACACGATGATTTCCGGAAACCGGTCGGGGGCAAGCGCGTTCCAGACGGCTCCCCGCCGGGCTTGCTCGTAACCTGACTCACCTCTTGAGAAAACTTCCCCGTCAAAACCCATGGCCCGGTACACTACACCTGTAGTGACTCAACCTCAAGCCAGGACCACCCGCCGCGACCAGGTCGCCGACGCCGCGTTGCGCGTACTCGGCGAGAGTGGCTCCCGTGCCCTCACCCACCGGGCCGTCGATTCGGCCGCCCGTGTTCCCCAGGGAACCACCTCCAACTACTTTCGCACCCGCTCCTCCCTGCTCGAGGCAGCATTCGCCCGCCACGCCGAACTGGACACTCCGCCCGAAGCAGCCCTCGCCGGCGTCGCTGATCTCGAATTGAGCGACGAGGAAGCACTGGACATCCTGATGGTCGTCCTGGACCGACTGATGGACGACGCTTCCCGCGGCTTGCTCAAGGCCCGCTACGAGCTGGTGCTCGAGTCTTCTCGCGACAGGGATCTGCTCGAATCGTTCAAGTCCACCCGGGAGAAATTCCTCGCTCTGGCCGAGGCCCTGGTCAAAGCCCGGGGCTGCAGGACCCCGAGCGAGCACGGCAAGCAACTTCTCGTAGTGATGGACGGCGCCCTGCTGGACACCGTGCCCGGCGCGTCAACGGCACTGGATCGCGACGGGATCCGGGACCTGCTGGCCCGCCAGCTCAAGACCTGCTGATCCCGACCGCCTGCGCGGGTCCGGGGCCCTATCGCATGCGGGCCAGGGTGAGGCCGTCGGCCATGCCCAACATCACCGAGTCGACCCGGTCGTCATCGACCAGCAGGTCGTTGAGTCCCTGCATCGCGGCCGTGCCCTCGTCCGGGTCGGCATCGAGGATTCTGCCGCCCATGAAGACGTTGTCGAAGGTGATCAGCCCGCCCGGGTGCATGCGCCTGAGCAGCTCTTCGTAGTAATCGGGATAGCCGGTCTTGTCGGCGTCGACGTAGGCGAAGTCGAAGGCCGGTTCCTCCGGCAGGGAGCGGATCGTTTCGATCGCGGGTCCGACCTTGATCTCAACCTTCTCTCCCACTCCGGCCCGGTCCAGGTTCCGGCGGGAGATCGCGGCCCGCTCGGGGTCGAGTTCGCAGCAGAGCAGCGAGCCGTCATCGGCCAGTCCACGGGCGATGCGGATCGCCCCGTAACCGGTGAAGGTGCCGACCTCGATCGCCCGCCGGCCTGGCCCGAGCCGGACCAGCATCTCCAGGAACGCGGCCTGCTCGGGAGCCGTCTGCATGATCTTGACGTCACCCATCGCCGCGGTCTCGTCCTCGACCAGGCGCAGGGCCTCGTCGCGCCCGCTCGCGTGCCCGCGGATGTATTCGGCCAACTGTGCGTCGATTCGGGTCGGTTCGATTGACATGCCCCAAACCTACCCTGCCGGAACACCCGGCCCAGAAGGGGCAAGTTCCCGGCGGTCGAGCCTTTATGAAACCTGGCAATCCTTCGTCTGTGCAGACCGGTGTTTGGCGTGGCGCCATTTTGGCGCTACCCTCCGACCATGCCGTCGATCCAGGTCAAAAATGTGCCGGAAGAAGTTCACCGCGCTCTTCAGGAGAGGGCCAGGGCGTCCGGGCAATCGCTTCAGGAGTTTCTTCAGGGCGAACTTCGAAGGATCGCCGACCGGGCGACACTCGACCAGATATTCAAGGAAGCGCAGCGAGAAGGTGGCACCTTCACGTTCGACGAGGTGATCGAGGCGATTCACGCCGAAAGGAAGGGCGATTGATCGTCGTTGACGCCTCCGTACTTGTACCGGCGCTGGCCGAGACGGGTGAGAGCGGGAACCTGGTTCGAGAGCGAATCAGGGGCGAGTCCCTTTGTGGACCCGAGCTGATCGACGTGGAAATTGCTTCGGCCCTCAAGCGGCTTGAGCGCTCAGGGCACCTGGATAGTGCGGTGGCGAACGGTCGAATCTCGAGATTGAGGCACTTGCCTCTCGAGCGTTTTCCCCACTGGCCGCTTCTGGAACGGATCTGGAATCTGCGACATAACCTCTCCACGTATGACGCTTCATACGTGGCGCTGGCCGAAATGCTTGGCGTTCCCCTGGTGACGGCGGATGTCTCGGTTGGAAAGGCTCCCGGCATCCGGTGTGAAGTCGATCTGATCGGCTGATCGGGACGATTCCCATAAGTTGACGTGCGTCAGCTATTATGTTCGGAGTCCGTCGAGGGAAGGAGACGAAGGTGAAGAAGTTCATTGCATTTCTGGTGGCTGCCACAGCCGTGATCGCGTTGGCGCCCCAGCTGGCGTCGGCCAAGACCGGGACCCTGACCGGGCTCTACAACACGCGTTACTGCGAGATCTTTACGGTGACCCGGCCCGACCCGCCGAACTACCAGGTTGACGTCTACAACACGGTCGGCCTCAACGACTGCCCGGCCGACCAGTGGGCCGCGGTCGACTTCGACGAGGTCAAGGCCCAGGCCGGATCGCTCGCCGCCGTCGCGAACGGGCCCCGTCGCTGGCTGATCGACACCATCGCCGGCGGCAAGGCCGGTGACCCGCTCACCCTCGGCGGCCTCGAAGTTCGGCACGTCGGTGTGCTCTCCGTGCCCAGCCTTTCCCCCGATCCCTACACGGAGCTGAAGATAGCCCGGACCACCACCTGGGTCTACAACAGGGGCCGGAAGATCCACTGGATCGTCTCGCCGCAAGGCAGGAAGTACGCGCTGCAGGCCTACACCACCAACTTCGACAAGACCTTGCGGGCGAATAATCTCGACCGGATGGACAAGAACCCGGGCATGGCCCTCCCCGACGGCTGGAAATACCGGACCATCAGGCTGAAGAAGCAGCTGCGGCTGAAGGCACCCGGCATCGCCACGATCATGCGCGACGGACTCGGCGGCACCTACCAGAAGTTCAAGTGGCCGAAGAACTTCTTCAAGAAGCCCGTCAAGAAGAAAAAGACCAAGCGCCACTAGGACGCGGCGGCCGCGGCAGCGATGCCGCGGTCGATCCACTCCTGCATGTCCCGGTCGGAATCTAGCCGACCGGGAGCGACATGCAGCCAGCCGTCCATCGGCCGGCCCCGCATCTCCATCCGCTCTACGCCCTCGAGCTCACATAGATGGTCTGACTCGGAAGGGTCCACCCGGACCAGTGCTCCGCCCCGGCTCGAAGCGGCGATCGCCATCTTTCCGCCGACCATGAAGCCGACCCCGCCGAACATCTTCTTCTCGACCGGATCGTGTTCGTCGAGCAGGGCCCGGATCCGGTCGGCCAGTTCCTCGTCGTAGGGCACCGTCAGGTCCAGGTTCGGCGAACGCCCCGGTCTAGCCGACCGGAACACCCTGCTTCGACTTGCGGTTCAGCCTCTTGATCGTGACCGCGAAGTCGCCGTCGATCACGCAGTCGCCGTCTTCCATATCGGTGGTGTCGGTCGGGAATTTCTTGCCGCGGTAGACAACCGGTCTGGCGCAGGTTCCGCCAACCCGGATCGTCCGGATCAGGCTCTTCTTCACCCCGAGGGTGTGAAGCTGGCCGACCCTGATGTCCAGGGGCAGGACGATGCTGGTCCACGGGCTGCTCAACGAACCGACCTGCGAACCGGTCGGGGTGGCTTTGCTGGGCAGGCCCCAGATGCAGCTCAGGTCCTGTATGCCTTCGCCCTTGCGACCGATCCCGATCGACACCCGCTTCGGGCCATTGGGGCGCGCATCCGGCTGCAGCCCGGCAACTCCCTTGACCGTGAAACCGTTGCAATCCGGCTTGTCGAGCTCGACCGGTTCATCCGGCAGGCAGTAGTTGGACTCTTCGTAGCTGGCCAGTTCATGGTCGTTGTTGACGCTGCCTGGGTCCGCCACCGAAGTGCTTCGGACCTGCTGCTTCTTGTAGGTCTCGATCAGCATGTTGCCGCGGATGTTGACGTCGGTCTTTTCCTCCAGTGTCCAGCGCTGACCGGGCTGACAGGCATGAAAGGTGTCGTGCTGACTGGTCAGGGTGACCCCGCCGGCGACGTGAACCATCGCCTTGTAGGTGAGCAGGGTCGGAACGCCGTGCTTCTTCTTGCCGGCCTCGACCCCGGCCGGCAGCATAAGCGCCAATCCCAGAATCGCCACGATCCCGATCGAAACGGCCCCGCCCGGTGTTTTCATTTGAGCACTCTCCTCACGGTCTTGCTCTTTCCGGCCGAAGTGACCTTGATGACCAGGGTCCTGCCCTTCAGCCTTTGTGGCCGATTGCGGAAGGCCCCGACCGCCTTCAGCTTCACCTTGACCTTGCCGGCCTTCTTCGCCCGGGCGCTGCCCCGGGCGACCACGGTCTTGCCGACCTTGCCGGTGATCTTCACCGGTCCGGCCTTGCCGACCTTGACCGTGATCCAGATTCCGGTCTTGAGCTTCGCGGCCTTCACCGTCGTCGGCACGGACGGCTTCGGCACCAGGCTGCCGCCACTGCCCGGAATGGTCGCCGCGCCGATCGACGGATAACCGCCATTTGACGCGATCACGACCGGGGCCCTCGTCAGGTGGCAGGGGTCGGCCCCGCCGAAATCAGGCACGCCGGCCACCAGGACGCCGCGGTCGTCCTCCCAGGCGACACTCTTGCCGTCCTGCGAAAGGGAGACATGGTTGGCGTCACCCTGGGTCGGCAGCACGCAGCCGCCGCTGCCCACTGTCGAGCTCTGCCCGGTGTCGGGGACCCGGTCGATCGGATAGAGCTCGATCGTGTTGTAGTCGAGCTCGATCGCGAACAGCTTGCCGTTGGCTGCCACATCGGTCCGGTTCACGTCGTAACCCGAGGGAACGCTGAGGAAGCCGATGTCCGGGCCGTTGCTGAACGGGTTTCCGGAGGCGGTGGACTCGATCCAGACCTCGTTGCCCTGGGTGACCACAAGCCGGTTGCCATAGAGAGTCGGCCACTGCCAGTCCTGAAGGTCGAACGGCTCTATGTAGAACGGCTTTTCGACGGTCCGAATGTATGTGCCGAAACCGTAGACCGTGCTCAGGCCGAAGCCGGTCCAGTTCGCGTAGCCGTAGACCGCGATCCCGCTGTTGGTCAGGTCAAGGCTGACCGGATAGGCGTAGCTGATCCAGCCGTTCTCGGCGGTAAGGCTGCCCTGCTGCAGGACCTTGCCGGTCGAGCCGAACAGCGTGAAGGAGTTGAGGGTGGCCATCTTGCCCGGCTCGCGCCGAACCGCGACCACCTTGCCGTTGTCGGACTGGGCCTGTTCGCTCCAGACACGGCCGTCGGTGGCGGGGGCGGCCAGCCTGTACTTCTGCTTGCCGTCAAGAGAGCTGACCCAGACGGCCTTGCCGTCGATGTAGGAAACGGTCGTGGCCGACGAGATACCAGCGGAAGAAAGAACCGCAACCAGAGCAATCGAAACCCCCACCAGTACCCTGCGCATTTGACGGAATTATGTCGCCGGACAGATCGGCCGTCAAGGTGCCAGCGGAATCCTGGCGGGAGGAGACCCCGGTTACCTGACGGTGATCCGGGCCATCGAGGTCATCGAGAGGTAGTAGATGTCCCGGTCGAAGCCGGGAGCCGGGAAGAGGAAAGACTGGCTCGGTGAAGGTACCCCGACCCTTCCCTTTTCCTCACCGGTGTCGAGGTCGAGAACGGCGAGACTGTCCTGGCCGATCACCGGGTAGCGCCGGACCAGGGCATGCCGGCCGAGCGACTGGACGGACCGGCGGAAGAGACGGCGAAGGCCGCGGCGTCGGGAAATCTTCAGGTCCCGGAAGTCCTGGACCACAAGCTCGCGCGTGTCCGGATGGACTATCAGGTGTCCGGCGTGGGCGAAGTCATCCTTGCGCCAGAGCGGCTCAAGCTCGTCGCCGACCAGCTTCCAGGCCCGCAGAACAGCGTTGCCCGCGTCATAGGCGACGACCACGCCGCGCTCCGGGTCCCAGGCCGGCGGGTTGGACTCGGTGCCGTATGGCAGGCCGCTGATCTCGACCGATCGGAGAGCGTTCTGGTCATCGAGCCGGCACCACCAGAGACGGACCGGGGTCGGTGCGGTGCCGGTGTCGCGCATGGTCCAGTCGACCTCGTTCTGGCCGTTGTCCATCCAGAAGACATGCTCGTCGGAGATCACCGGATCCCAGCCGAAGGTCTGACCCGGCAGGCCGTAGTGCGGGCGCCAGTTCTCATCGATCACCAGCTCGCCGCGGTCACGGTCCAGGCGGAGCCTCAACACCGACTCGGTGCCGACGCAGGTCACGGTCTTGCCGTCAGAGGCAAGCCGGGCGATCGAGCCCTCCGGGATTCCCAGTTCAGGCACCACCGACTCGAGGGTCTCGGGGTCGAGCACCGAGAAGGTCGACGAGGCCTCGCCGCGGGGCGCGTCGCAGTCCTTGGTGACCAGCTCGCCGGTGTCGAGGATGACGAAGGAGTTGTACGGCCGGTTGACCGGCAGGCGGCGCTCGGCCTTCAGTTCGAGTTCCGGGCTGAAGCGCCTGGCCCAGCAGCCGAAGATCATGTAGATGTCACCGTTGGCGTGGGCGGCGATCCCGCCGGGCCAGTAACGCCCGGCCGGAAAGCGTGCGGTGACGGTCAACGGCTTCAACGTCTCGGGGTCGAGCTTCTCGACCCATCCCTCACAGTCGCCGGCCAGCGGATCGCCCTTCGGCATGTCATGCCGCAGTGCGTAGAGCTCGCCCGGTTCGCGGCGGATCAGCATGTCGGCCGCGAAGCTGTCACGGAACACCTCCAGCTTCAGCTTCTCGCCCGGCTGGATGTCAAGTCCCGGCTGTCCCTCGGGACGACAGACCCGGCGCGGACCGCCGTCTTCGCCGGACCAGGGCCGCGGCCAGTAGGCGCCGGCCTCGATCACTCCGGCCAGAGGGGCGCCGGCTTGCCCGGGGTCCGGGTCGCTCGCCGCTTCTTCGCTCAAGCCGATCCGCCGAAGGCGAGGCCGGAGAGGATCAGGCGCGCCTCTTCGACGCCGGCGGCCCGATGCTCGTGTTCCTTCTGGTAGCCGGGGTTGGTGATCATCGCGACGAAGGCCTTGCGGGACGGATAGCGGACCAGCAGCACCGCATCCCACTCTGCCTCTTCGGGACCGATCACGCTCTCGACCGTGTTGGTCGAAATCAGCACCTCGCCGCCCACCTCGGACAGGTAGGGCGCGATGTTCCGGCCGTAGGTGGCGTAGGCCTCCGCCCCGGTCATGCCTTCGTCGATCCCGGTCGCCTGATCCTTGAAGCGGATCAGGTTGACCATCACGATCGGCGACTCGTCATCGGATTCGACCAGGGCCTTGAACTGTTCCGGGGTCGGATCGATCACCGGCATGCCTTGCCCTTGCAGTTGCTCAGCTGTGAGGCCTTGGCCTCCAGCTTCGAGACCACGCCGGCCATGGCCGGTTCGCTTGCGATGTTGTTCAACTCGTACGGATCCTTTTTCATGTCATAGAGCTCGATGTCACCGAATGACCAGTGGACGTACTTGTACCGGCTGGTCTTCACACCGTAGAAGGGGAGGTCGAATTTGGTCAGCGGCGTCGTGAATTTGAAGAGCGACCGCTCGGCCTCGATCGGCAGGTTCCGGTAGGGCAGCTTGCCCTTCTTGCGGGCGGCGGCCAGCAGCGAGATGCCGTCCATGAGCCGGCCCGGCTTCGCCCTGGCTGCCTTGAGGATGGTCGGGGTCAGGTCGATGTCCATGGTGGTCGAGTTGATCTTCCGGCCGGCCTTGATCCCGGGGCCCCGCATCAGCATCGGCACCCGGATCGAGTTCTCGAAGGGCAGGAACTTCGAGGACGCCAGCCGGTGCTCGCCCTGCAGGTAGCCGTTGTCCGAGGTGAAGATGATGATCGTGTTGTTCAGCTCGTGGCCCCGCTTCAGGGACTTGACGATCTTGCCGACCTGATCGTCGATCGACCTCGCGGCACCGAGACGGCCGCGGAAGCTGGCGTCAACCCGATCAATCTGCTCGTCCGTCAGCAGGGGCAGATCCTTGACGTTGGCCGCCTTGTCGGAGACGTCAGCCTCGTTGAAGGCCGGGGTCCGCGGCGCCTTCACGTTGTCGAAGGTGTGCATGTACCGCTTCGGAGGCCGGGGGTCGGGCTGGGGAGCGCCGGGCCTCAGGCCCTGGATGTTGTTGGTGTCCTCGGCATGCGGCCCCGGGGTCGCGTAGTAGAGGAAGAACGGCTTGCGCGACTTGACCGAACTCTTCACGAAGTCATTGGCCATCTTGCCGTTGACGTCCATCGTGTAGTCCTTGGCCCGCTGCCAGCCGAAGTAGTCCCAGGGATCGAAGGCCTGATGGAAGGTGGCGAGAAGCTCGGCGAAGGATTCCGGGGTGTTCACGGTGGAAAGGGTGCCGAGGTTGATCTGGGCCTTGGCGTAATCCTTGTCGCCCCAGTAGTGAACTTTGCCGTTGAGGTTCATCCCGTAGTTGTAGTAGTCGTAGGTCGACTGGTCGAGCAGCGCCTTCCAGCTGTCCCAGCCGGGCGGGATCTCGGTCAGGTCGAGCGTCGAATACTCGTTCAGGTACTTGCCGACGAAGCCGGTGCGGTAACCGGCCTTCTTCATCCAGGGGCCGAGGGTATTGCTCTGGTTCCTCTTGCCAGGCAGGTCGCGCAGCCGGTAGTAGCCGCCGTCGTTGGCCCGGAAGTTGGCCAGCACGCCGTTGTTGTGGGAGAGCTGGCCGGTCAGGAGCGCCGCCCGGGCAGGACCGCAGAGCGGATAGGGGGTGTTGTAGTTGGTGAAGGTCGTGCCGCCGCGTTGAAGGAAGCGCTTGACGTTGGGGAGGTACTTGATGTCTCCGCGAACCAGGTCATCGGTCTGGATCAGCACGATGTTCGGCCGGTTGCCGAAATTCGAGAGATGCTTGCGCGGTGCCGACCAGGCCTTTTCATGCAGCCCGCCCACCATCATCAGCAGACCGAAAAAGGCAAGTGTGATCAGTCCGCCGACTGCGAACCTGCCTGAAAAACCTTCGAAACTACGACGGTTCATCCCAATCCTCTCCACTCCCGGTGTGGCTCCTCCATTCGGAGAATAACCAAAACTTGATCCGTGTCAAGTTTTAGAACACAAGCCACCGATACATGTAGCGGTAAACACCCCGACCGAACCGGAAGTTGTGCTCCGGGAGGCGCCCGGATCAGGTTGCGGCGGCCGGTTCCTCTTCGACTTCACCCAGCACCCGGTCGGGCAGATTGCGGGCCGACCAGAACGAGGGAATGACCAGAAGGGCGGCGATCAGCAGGGCCAGTTTCAGCGACTGGAGTTGCGCGTCTTCATACCCCTCGACTATCGCGTCCGTCTCGGCCTGGCTGATGCCGGCCTGATTGGCTGCCTGTCTCACCTCGTCCGAAGCTACGAAGCTGCCTCCTGAGCTCAACTGCTGCTGGACCTGCGTCTTGGTCTCCGAGGAGAGATCCGCGCGCCCGGCAACGTTGGTGCTGAACGAGGCCAGCAGTCCGGTGATCAGGATCGCGCCGAGGATTGCCGTCCCCAGAGACGAGCCGAGTTGCTGCGCCGTGTACTGGAGACCGCCGGCTTCGCTGCGGTCGCTGTCGCCGACCGCCGACTGGGCGACGTTGCCGAGCTGGGAGACGATCAGGCCCATGCCGATTCCGAGCACGCCCATCGCCACCAGGAAGTCGGTGTTGTCGAGGGAAGGCTCGATCGTTCCGATCAACAGCAGCGCAGCTACGAAGACGATGACCAGGCCGAGCCTGACCAGCGGCTTCGGCGCAAACCGGGAGGCCAGGGCCGAACCGGCCAGGGCGGTGAAGAAGAGGCCGGCCGAGGTCGGGAGCATCCGGATGCCTGTATCGAGCGCGTCGAAGCCGAGTACCACCTGGAGATAAAGAGGGATCGTGAAGAATATCCCCATCAGGATCAGGTTCTGGGCGAGCATCATCGAGAGGCCGGAGCGAAGCGGAACGATCTTGAACAAGGCGAGATGCACCAGCGGGTCCTCGCCCCGCTCCTCGCGCCGCCGCTCCCAGCTCGCGAAGAGACCGAGCAGCACGAACCCGGCGATGATCACGAAAGGCGTGAGCGAGAAGCCGAAGATCTCGACCGGGGAGTTCGACGGCCTGAGCCAGCCCCAGTTGCTGGCCTGAAGGACGCCGAGAACCATGACGGCGAGGCCGAGCGCCGAAAGGATGCCCCCGATCACGTCCAGCTTCGGGCGTCTGCCCTCGGGGGCCGGCTCGAGCATCCAGCGGGTGCCGATGAAGATCGCCCCCGCCAGGATGACTTCACCGACGAAGACCAGGCGCCAGGTGAAGTCGGTGGTCATCCAGCCCCCGAGGATCGGGCCGACCGCGATTCCGACGCCGGCCATCCCGCCGAGCACTCCGTAGGCGACCGCCCGGTTCTTGCCGTCGAAGTTTCCGGCGACCAGCGCCACCATTGCCGGCAGCACCATCGCCGCCCCGATCCCCTCGAGGAGCGACCAGCCGAAGGCGAGGGAGGCGACGTTCCAGGAAGCGGCGGTCAGGGCTGAACCGCTGGCGTAGACGACGAGGCCGATCTTGAATATCCGCTTGCGGCCGTAGATGTCCCCGAGCTTGCCGCCGATCAGCATCAGTCCGGCCATCACCAGCGCGTAGAAGGCGATGATCGCCTGAATGGTGGTGACGGTGGTGTCGAAATCCGCGACCAGTTGCGAGATCGAGACGTTCATCACCGCCTGGTCCAGCACCATCAGGAACTGGGCGGCGGCAAGGACCATGAGCAGTCGCAGGTTCATGCCGGTGATTATCCGTGGCCGGACGGCCCCGGGTCCACTCGATGCTGGTGGACCCGGGGCGTCAGGGCGATTCAGGCTGCAGGCATCTCCACTTCACCGGCCTGGGCGGCCTCGGCGTGCTCGCGGCTGTCCCTGCTCGAGATCAGGGTGGCAGCGAGGATCGCGCCCAGCAGGGCGAAGCAGGCGCCGACCAGGAAGGCGGCGGAGAAGCCGTCGGTCAGGGCGACGGCCTGATTGGAGCCATCCGCAATCGAGCTGCTGGTGGTCGAGTTGGCGATCGAGGCGAGGATCGCCAGGCCCAGCGCGCCGCCGACCTGCTGGGAGGTGTTGATCAGGCCGGAAGCCAGACCGGCCTCCTCGCGCTTCGAACCGGACATCGCGGCGATCGTCACCGGCACGAAGGTCAGCCCGAGGCCGATGCCGGCCAGAATCGAGGGACCGAGCACGTCGGCAACGTAAGAGCCGTCCGGGCTGATCTGGGTGAACCAGCCGAGAGCGACGGCGACGAACAGAAGGCCGGCGGTCATGACCGGCTTGAAGCCGACCCGGGTGACCAGTTGCCCGGCCATGCCGGCGGCGAGGATGATCGCTATCGCCAGGGGCAGGTAGGCAAGGCCGGCGTCGAGCGCCGACATGTTCAGCACCTGCTGCAGGTAGAGGGTGATCAGGAAGAACATCGAGAAGAGCGACATGCCGGTCAGGATCCCGACGATGTTTGCCCCTCTCAGGGTCCGCATCCGGAAGATCGAGAACGGCACCAGCGGGCGACGGGTCCGCAGTTCGATCACCACGAAGGCGGCGATCAGGGCCAGCGATCCCGCGATCCGCAGGAGGGTGGCGGTGGAGGTCCAGCCGGACTTGTCGGCATCGACCAGCCCGTAGACCAGCAGGGCGAGACCGGCCGTGATCGAGACCGCGCCGGGGATGTCCAGGGTGCGTTCGGACTCGTCCTCCTCCCGGGATTCGAGCAGCCGCTGCGGGGCCTGCCAGACCACGAAGGCGGCGATCGGCACGTTGACGAAGAGCACCCATTCCCAGCCGGCCCACTCGGTCAGCACGCCGCCGAGCAGCACTCCGGCCGCACCGCCAGCCCCGGCGACCGCGCCCCAGATTCCGAGCGCCCGGTTGCGCTCGGATCCTTCGGCGAAGGTGGTGGTGACGATCGAGAGCGCTGCGGGCGAGGCGATAGCCGCGCCAAGACCCTGGCAGGCCCGGGCGATGATCAGCCATGCCTCGGACTGGGCCAGGCCGCCAGCCAGGGAGGCGAGGCCGAAGAGCGACATGCCGATCATGAACATTCGCCGCCGGCCGAGGAAGTCGGCGAGGCGTCCGCCGAGCAGCAGGAAGCCCCCGAAAACGAGGGTGTAGCTGTTGACCACCCAGGAAAGGCTGTCCTGGGAGATGTCGAGCGCCTTGCCGATCGAGGGCAGGGCCACGTTGGTGATGGAGGCGTCGATCACGACGACGAACTGGGTGAGGGCCAGCAACATCAGCGCCAGGTTCTTGGCGCGATGCGTGCTGAGGTCGGGTCCGGACAAGAGGAGCTCCTGAAGATTGCTGGTCGGTTTGAATCGGAAGCGGAATTCCTGTTCCACTTATTTCGGTACTATACGGAAACACGATTCCGTTTGTCAACCAGATGACTCCAGCCGAACGAACAATGAGGGCAGACGCCCGCCGGAACCGGGAAAAGGTGCTGGTCGCCGCCCGCGAACTCTTCGCCCGTGACGGAGAGGGTGTGCAGATCGAGGAGATCGCAAACCACGCCGGGGTCGGGATCGGGACCGTTTACCGCCACTTCCCCACCAAGGGGGCCCTGCTGACCGAGATGGTCAGGACCCGCTTCCAGCGCTTCACCGAGATCGCGCTTGCCGCCGAAGAGATCGAAGATCCTTACGAGGCGGTGGCGACGCTGTTCACCGAATCGGCGATCGCGGTCGAGGGTGACGCCGGATTCCAGCTGGCGATGATGGGGGTCGAAGACCTCGAATGGGAAGGGATCGAGCAGGAGAAGGCGGCCTTCGCCGCGCCTGCCTCCAGGATCATCGAACGGGCTGTCAAGGCCGGGGCGGTTCGTCCCGACATGAGCGTGGATGACATCCCGATGCTGATGTGCGGGATCACCTCGACCATGTACTTCGGCCCGGGCGGAGGCGAGTGGCGGCGCCACCTGGACCTGATCCTCAGCGGGCTCCGCCCGAACTGATTTGGGCTCGCCCTCGTCGAAGCAATCCCCGGGGGGCCGAGCCCCGCCTCCGGATAGGCTGGCGGAATGAAGATCCTCTACGGGGTGAACGGCGAAGGCATGGGTCACGCGACCCGCTCGGAGCTGGTCATCTCCGATCTGCTCCGGGACCACGAGGTGCGGATCGTCGCCTCCGGGGCGGCGTTCCGCTATCTGAGCGGAATCTTCGACGAGGTGAGCGAAGTCTTCGGCCCCTCCTTCGCCATGGACCAGGGCCGGATCCAGCGCTGGGCCTCGTTCACCGGCACCCTCGCTTCCGCCCGCAGGCAACTGCCCGCCAATGTCAGGGACTGGATCTCGACGATCGACAAGTGGAAGCCCGACGTCGCGGTCAGCGACTTCGAACCGCTGACCGGAAACTACGCCCGGCTCTCCGGCACTCCCCTGGTTTGTGTCGACAACATCCACATGATCGACCGCTGCAAGCACGACCGCGAAATAACCACCGGAGCGATTGACGACGTCCAGCTGGCACGAGCCGTAACCAGGGCGATGGTCCCCCACGCCGGCGATTACGTGATCCCGACCTTCTTCTATCCCGAACTGGCCAAGGGCAGGACCTCCCTGGTCCCCTCCATCCTCCGCACGGCGATCATCGAAGCCGAGCCGACCCGGGGCGATCACCTTGTCGTCTATTCCGGCGGTGGCGACGAGTTGATCGACACCCTCCGGGAGGCCCCGTTGCCGGTCCACCTCTATGGGATGCGGGACGGGGACGAAGTGGGAACGACCGATGGTGCGATCGAGTACCGGCCCAGATCGGTTGACGGCTTTCTCGAGGACCTGGTCAGCTGCCGCGGCGTGATCACCGGCGGCGGCTTCTCGCTTCTGTCGGAGGCCGTCTACCTCGGCAAGCCGACCCTTGCGATGCCGCTCGAAGGACAATTCGAACAACTGATGAACGCCCGCTACCTGGAGCGCGAGGGCTACGGGACCTGCGCCCTCTCGATCGACTCCGACGAGCTCAACCGCTTTCTCGACGGGCTCGATGACTTCCAGGGGAAGCTCGGGAACTACTCGCAGGACGGCAACGAGGAGGCACTCAGAGTGATCAGATCGACCGTGGAGGCAGCCGCGGGAAGGACCCGGCGCGACCGGACCAAGGCCAGGCTGCAGGCGAGAAGGGTGCCCGGGCTATGAGCTGCCGCAAGGCGGGGATCGCGATCGGGGCCGGGGTTGCGGCGGCTGCCGGCGTCGCCTTCTACGGGGCCCAGATTCCGACCGCCCAGATCTACGGCCGGACGGTCTGCCGGGAACCGGGAGCAGGCCGGAAGCTCTGCCTGACCTACGACGACGGCCCCAACCCCGCCTGGACGCCCCGGCTGCTCGACCTGCTGGACGAGCACGAAGCAAAAGCGACCTTCTTTCTGATCGGCAAGTGGTCCGAAAGAGAGCCTGAACTGATCAGGGAGGTGGTCGCCCGCGGACATGCGATCGGCAACCACACCTACACCCATCCCACCATGCCGGCGAAGTCCGACGAGCGGATCCGGGAGGAGCTCGACGCCTGCCGCGAGGCGGTCGAGGCGGCCGGGGTCACCTTCTCCACGGTGGCCGGCCGGATGCTGATGCGCCCCCCCTACGGCCGTCGCCGACCCGGCACCCTGAGAGTCCTGAAGGAGAAGGGATACCTCGGCATCACCTGGTCGATCACCGGATACGACTGGCAGGAACGTCTCACCGCCGAGAAGATCACCCGCAACTGCCTCAAGGCCGGCGAGGGCGACATCATCCTGCTCCACGACGGCTTCGACCAGCACCCGGCCTACGACCGCCAGCGCTCGGTCGAAACCACCAGGAACCTGCTCGAGCATTACCGCCCGCAGGGATACGACTTCGTGACGGTTCCCGATCTCGTCGCCGCGGCGGGAACGGAGTCACGCTACGTCGCCTGAAGACCCCTCGCTCTGACCGATTTCATGTTCGACGACCTCAACATCACCCTCACCGTCCTGCTCTTCCTCTGGTGCTTCGGTCTGGGAGCGATCGAGATCGAGATCGAGGGTGGCTACGGATGGGCCGAGCGGCTGCCGACCTGGTACCTGAAGCGGGGAAAGACGGGCATGGTTTACGGCTGGTTCATGGGCCATCGCCCGCTGACCGGATACCACGTCTACGCCTTCACGATCCCGCTGGTAATCCTCCACCTGCCCTTCGGGATGGGGGTCGACTGGTCACTTCCGGCCGAACTGGCGACGATCGCCAAGTACTTCCTGCTGGCGGTGATCTGGGACTACTGCTGGTTCGTGCTCAACCCCGCCTACACGGTCAGGCGCTTCAAGCGGGGCAACGTCTGGTGGTTCGAGGTCCCGTGGATCTGGCGTTTCCCGCTGGACTACTACTTCGGAGTCCTGCTCTCGATCGGGCTGGTCGCGCTGGCCTCCTGGGACGCCGGCTCGGGGGAGATCCTGCGAGAGCATCTCTGGCTGATCGCCGGGCTGTTTGTGCTGACCGGGCTGACGGTGCTGTTTGCCCCGCTCTACCACCGCTGGTACCGGCACATGCGCCGGGCCGGCGCCGATGACCGGGGAATCACCCCCAAGTACGGACCGCCCGCCCCGGATGAGGTCTGGTCCGGTGGTGTCCCGGACCTGCCCCCGCTTGAAGGCGGAGAGTCAGTTGACGAGCAGTCCGCCGTCGACCGGTAGCAGGGCGCCGGTCAC
>JAGQUR010000156.1 GCA_020438395.1 Solirubrobacterales bacterium
TACGAGGTCGCCGCCAACTGGAAGGGCATCGCCGAGAACTACAACGAGTGCCTGCACTGCCCCGGCGTCCACCCCGAACTGAACGCGCTCTCCAACTACATGAGCGGTGAGGAAATGCACGGCGCCGGCTCCTGGTGCGGAGGCTCGATGTTCCTCACCGCCGAAGACGCGGCGACGATGGGCAAGGAAGGCGGCCACGCCAGCAGCAGGCCGAGGATCGAAGGGCTCACCGAGGAGGACGACCGGACGATCCTCTACTTCGCGCTATTCCCCAACGCCCTGGTCTCGATGCATCCCGACTACGTGATGCTCCACACCCTCTACCCGCGCGGGCCGGGCCGGACCGACGTGATCTGCGAGTGGTTCTTCGAGCAGCGCGCGGTCGAGGCCGAGGACTTCGATCCGGCCGACGCGGTCGACTTCTGGGACCAGACCAACCGGCAGGACTGGTACGTCTGCGAGCTGACCCAGAAGGGGGTCGGCACGACCGGCTACACCGCCGGCCGCTACTCGGCCCAGGAAGGCACGGTCCATGAGTTCGACAACCTGGTCGCCGGCCGCTACATGGAAGCGCTGAAAGGAAAGGTGGAAGCATGAGCGATCTGCTGACCGCGACCGGAAACCCGGTCGCCGCGAACCAGGTTTCCTCGAGGCTGGGCAAACTCGGCATGCCCGAGCCGATTTCGGCGCTCGCTTCGAAGGACTGGGACGCGGTAGTAGTCGGTGCCGGCCACAACGGCCTGACCGCCGCCGCCTACCTTGCCCGGGCCGGACAGAAGGTGCTCGTGCTCGAGCGGCGCGATCAGATCGGCGGCGCCTGCACCCTCGAAGAGCCCTTCGGCGACGGTTTCCTGGTCAGCCCCTGCGCCTATGTGGTCGGACTGCTCGACAACCTCGTGATCGACGAGCTCGCCCTGCGGCGCAGGGGCCTTCGTTTCTTCACCGCCGACCCGAACCTCTGGGTTCCCTTCGAGGACGGAACGGCCTTCGGCCAGTTTCTCGACGACGGGAAGACGAAGGCGAATCTCGACTCGCTGGGGGTCTCCGAAGCCGACCAGAAGGGCTACTGGGCCTACGAGGAGCTCTTCGACCAGACCCGGATCAAGCTGCGCAAGGGCGAACGGGACACCTGGGTCGGGGACACGCCGACCCGGGCGCAGATCGAGGAGATCCTTGACGACCAGGAGATGATCGATCTCGTCTTCGAGGATTCGATCGCCGATGTCCTGAATCGCTACATCGACGACGACCGGCTCAAGACCGCGCTCTACGGGCAGGGCGTGATCGGAACCTGGGGCGGCCCCGATGAACCGGGCACCGCTTCGATCAAGCTGATGCATTACCAGGGCGACCTCGAAGGCCAGGGTCCGGTCTGGGGCTACGTCGAGGGCGGGATGGGCATGGTCAGCTTCGCGATCGCCGATGCCGCGCTCGAGTACGGGGCGCAGATCGCCTGCGGGGTCGAGGTCGCCGGAATCAGCCCGGGCGAAGGGGTGGTCTGCGAGGACGGCACCCTGATCCGGGCCCGCAGCGTGATCTCCAACGCCGACCCGAAACGGACTCTGGGCATGCTGGAAGCCGAATCCGGCGGCGGGGTGGACGACGGTTTCAAGAGCCGGCTCGAGGCCTGGAAGATCCGCAGCCCCGTGGTCAAGTTCAACGCGGCGCTCTCCCGGCTGCCGGAATGGGCGGCGGCCCCGGGTGAGAGCTGGCCGGCCCAGGCGACGATCGACGCCTGCGGGCCGATGGACGAGGCCCAGGCCGCCTTTGAGCGTTGCGCCGCGGGCGAACCTGCGGTCGCCTTCGCGGAGATCTACATCCAGACCGCCTACGACCCGACCGTGGCACCGGAAGGCAAGCATCTGATGAGCGTCTTCGGGCAGTACGCGCCGTATGACATCTCAGGCAGCGACTGGGATCGGGCCCGTGATTCGGTCGCCCAGCAGTTCATTGACCTGATCAGCCGCTTCGCGCCCGACTATGGTGATTGTGTGACCGCCCACGAAGTCCTCGGCCCTCCCGACATCGAATCCCGGGTCGGCCTGACCGGCGGCAACATCTTCCAGGGCGAGGTGACCCCGGACCAGATGTGGGAGGGGAGGCTTTCCTCGCGGACGCCGATGCCGGGCCTTTACCTGTCGGGGGCGGCGACCCATCCGGCCGGCAGCGTGATCGCGCTGAACGGGCGCAACGCCGCCGAGGCGGTCCTTGCCGACGCCGGACTGATGATCGGGGCTGCTTCAGCTTGACGACCGAAGCCCCGACCAACGCCCGCGACCGCATCCTCGAAGCGGCCTGTGCCGCAATCGCCGAGGACGGAATCGATGATGTGAGGATTGCCCGGGTGGCGATGCGGGCCGGGGCCTCGACCGCACTGGTTCACCATTACTTCTCGACCCGTGAGGAGCTGCTTGAGCAGGCCCTGATGCATTCCTACGAGCTGGCTGCCGAGGACCGCTTCGGCCAGCCGGTGGACTCGGGGGCCAGCGCGACCGAACGGCTCAAGGTGATGATCGACGAATGCCTCCCGTTCGAGGGGCGCCAGCAACAGGAGTGGATCCTCTGGGTTGAGCTCTGGCTGCGGGCGGCCCGGGATGACGCGATGCGGCCGCTGGCCGAAAGGCTCTACGCCAGCTACCGCGACTGGTTGCTGGCGGTGATCAGGTACGGCGTAGAGCGGGGCGAGTTCAAGGTCGAGGATCCGGAGGAGAGCACCGACGTGGCGATCGGCCTGCTGGACGGGCTCGGGGTGAGGCCGCTGATCGGTGACCCGGACATGGACGTCGACAAGGCCAGGGTACTGGCGGCGACACGAATCGCAAGGGAACTGGGAATCGACCCGGAGGCCCTGACCGAATGAACGCCGCCCGCATCGACATCAAGGAGGTGCGGGAAGGTGAGTGAACTCGAGCTGAACCGGCGCCAGCTGTTGCTGGCCGGGGCGGGGCTGGTTGCCACCGCCTACGGGCTTAGCGGCTGCACCGTTGAGCGGCCGATCGACAAGTCGGCGGCGGGGGACGTGGTCGAACCGAAGATCGACGGGGACCTGCTGATCTTCAACTGGGCCCAGTACATGGACCCCGCGATCAAGAAGAGCTTCTCGGAGAAATACGGGGTCGCGGTCAACGAGGTGAACTTCGACAACCTCGAGGCGATGGTCACCAAGCTGCGGGCCGGTGGTTCCTATGACCTGATCTTCCCCTCGACGGAATACGTCCAGCGGCTCCGCAACGAACAGCTGATCCGCCCCTTCGACCGGGCGAAGCTGAAGAACGCGGACACGCTCACCCCGTTCTACGACAACCCCTGGTACGACCCGAACTCCGAGTTTTCGGTGCCCTACGCGTACTACACGACCGGCATCGCCTGGAACACGGACGAGGTGGACACGACGACCGGGTCCTGGAACGACATGAGCAACGAACAGGCCTTCGGCCGTATCTTCATGCTCGACGATTTCCAGGAAGGGATCGGCCAGGCCAACCTGCTCAACGGCTTCTACCTCAACACCGAGAAGTCGGACGAGCTGGAGGTGACGAAGCAGACCCTGCTGGACCAGAAGAAGGGATTGCGGGGCTTCTCCACCAGCTCGGTCCAGAACCTCGTCTCGGGCGCGGCGGCCCTGACCCAGGCCTGGAACGGTGACGTGGTCAACGCCAGAAACCAGGTCGACGACCCCTCGATCTTCGCCTACGAAACCTGCAAGGAAGGAGTGCCGGTCGGCTCCGACCTGATGTGCATTCCGATCACTTCGAAGAGCCCCGGCACGGCGATGGTGTTCATGGACTGGGTTCTCAAGCCGGAGAATGCCTACAGGAACGTGATGTGGAACGGCTACCCGATGCCGGTCGCCGGGGGACGCGAGGCATTCGCGGAGCTGGTGAAGGACGACCCGTCGATTGACGTGAACCTCGATCAGCTGGCCGACTCAGCGATGGAATTCCGCCTCGACAGCCCCGAGGCACGCCAGGAATGGACACGCCTATGGACGGAGGTGAAGGCATGACATCGAAGCGCTTCTGGGACTGGTTCATCATCCCGGGCGGGGTGTGGATCGCGCTGCTCTTCGCGGTGCCGCTCTGTCTCGTACTCGCCCTCTCCTTCGGCCACGTCGATGACTTCGGCCGCGGCGTCTACGGCTTCCAGCTCGACAACTACAAGGACGTCTTCGACGCGACCTACATCCCGGTCCTGCTGCGATCGGTCGGGTACGCACTGGCCACGGTGATCCTCTGCCTGCTGATCGGCTACCCGGTCGCCTACTTCATCGGCCGATACGGCGGCCGTTACCGCTACGCGCTGCTGGCCGCCCTGGTCATCCCGTTCTTCGTCAACTACCTGGTCCGGACCTACGCCTGGGTGGCCCTGCTGGCGGACCAGGGCCTGGTCAACAACCTGCTGGTCGACCTCGGGCTGACCCAGGAGCCGATCCAGATGATCAACACCCCCTACGCGGTGATCGGCGGCCTGGTCTACGGCTACATCATCTTCATGATCCTGCC
>JAGQUR010000157.1 GCA_020438395.1 Solirubrobacterales bacterium
GGCGACCGAGTTCATGAAGATCTACAAGATCCCGGTGGTCGAGGTCCCGACCAACCGGCCGATCACCCGGGACGACCAGAACGACCAGATCTTCAAGACCAAGGAAGGCAAGTGGAACGCGGTGGTCCGCGAACTGGTTACCCGCCACGAGACCGGCCAGCCGATCCTGGTCGGCACCGTCTCGGTCGAGGTGTCGGAAATGATCTCGAACGAGCTCAGGAAACAGGGCATCGAGCACGTGGTCCTGAACGCGAAGCCCGAACACGCCGAACGGGAAGGCGAGACGATCGCCCAGGCCGGCCGCAAGGGAGCAGTCACGATCGCCACCAACATGGCCGGTCGTGGCGTCGACATCAAGCTCGGAGGCGACCCGGAGGGCATGGCCCATCCGCAGGTGGCCAAGCAGGGGCTTCAGCCCGAAGACGAGGGCTACAACGAGGCGGTCGAGAAGATCGCCACCGAACTGAAGCCGCAGTGCGATGCCGAAGCCGAGGAAGTCAAGGATCTGGGTGGCCTCTTCATCTGCGGAACCGAGCGGCATGAATCGCGCCGGATCGACAACCAGCTGCGCGGCCGCGCCGGCCGTCAGGGTGACCCCGGCGCCTCCCGGTTCTTCCTCTCGGCCGAGGACGACGTGATCCGGCTTTTCGCCGGCGACCGCATCTACAAGATCCTCGACCGGCTCGGCCCGACCGACGAGGAGGGCCACGAGATGCCGCTCGAGGCGAAGATGCTCACCAAGACTGTCGAGAACGCCCAGAAGAAGGTCGAAGAGCAGAACTTCCTGATCCGCAAGCGCGTCCTCGAGTACGACGACGTGATGAACGAGCAGCGCCGCGTGATCTACAAGTACCGCGGCGAGATCCTCGAAGGCCGTGACATGTCGGAGATCGCCCGCGAGGAAGTGGACGGCGTGATCGGCCGCCTCGTCGACGAGTACCTGGCCGGGGACATCATCGAGGAATGGGACCTGCCCGGCCTCGACTCCCAGCTCCACCAGATCTGGCCCTGCGCGATCGACGTCGCCGCCATGACCCCGGAGTCGACCGAGCCCGAGGCGCTGAAGCAGGACCTTTTCGACGACGCCCAGAAGGCTTACGACGAGCGCGAAGCCGAATTTGGCGAGGAGATCATGCGCTACCTCGAGCGGACCCTGCTCATGCAGGTGATCGACTCCCGCTGGCGCGAGCACCTCTACGACATGGACTACCTGCGCGAGGGCATCCACCTCCGCGGTTTCGCCCAGATCGACCCGCTGGTCGCGTACAAGAACGAGGGCTACTCGATGTTCCAGGAGCTGATGAACGGCATCTGGGAAGAGTTCAGCCGCCTGATCTTCAACGTCGAGATCGAGATCGAGCCCGACCAGGTCGATGGCTCCTTCGCCCCGCCGGTCGAGGAGCCGGACGAATCCAGCTTCGACTACTCGGGCGGCACGATGGAGGCACAGCCCTCGGCCCTCGCCGAGGTCGCCGCCGGCGCCACGCCGGGCCCGGCGGAGGCGGGTGGAGTGCCGGGCGTCGTCCCCGGTGGCGTACCCAACGTCGGTGGCCAGGCCGATCCGGGAGGCGCGACCACAGTGGTCAAGTCCGACAAGGAGAACATCGGCCGGAACGATCCCTGCTGGTGCGGTTCGGGCAAGAAGTACAAGAAGTGCCACGGAGCCTGACCTTGCGGCATCCGGGTCATTTCGCTCGGTAGTCGTTCACGAATAGTCTCGCTGTATGACCCGGATGGTGGTTACTTGACGCCGGAAGAAAAGGTTGCTCGCGAGTTCGTTTCGACCTTCAACCGGTCGGAGCTCGACGCCTTCGTCGAGTTGCTCGATCCCGAGGTCGAGATCCACGGGATGAGGGGGCTGAAAAAAGGCCCTGAAGAGGCCCGGTCCTGGGCCACGAAGAAGCCGGGCGGAGTCCAGCAGACGATCCTGATCGAAGCCTGTGAGTCGGCCGCTGACCGGGTCCTGCTGGAAGTTAAGCGGGAGTGGCGATGGGAGGAGGACGACGAACTCGCCTACACGGACGAGCTCTTCTGGCTCTTCGGCATGCGAAACGAGAAGGTCCTCAGCTGGCGGCCCTTCGAGGACCCCGAAGAAGCCCGGACCGCCTTCGACGCCTGAAGTCCGGCCCGGCGTTCGTGGTGGGCCCACGGCCACCCCAACCCCGATCCGGCAACTCCCCACCAGCCGCCCGTCCCGGGGCCTGGGGGTTCGCCCGGTCCGGTGCGGGTACACCCGAAGAAGTCCTTCGGGGGAGCCCGAAGGGCGACGGACCTTTTTCGGGTGTACCCGTGCCGGACCACCGGCCCAATGGGGTCCGACGGCGGTCCCTGCCGCAAATGCGGGTGGCTAGGTTTGCCTCAACTATGCGGGTCCGTGGTTCTGTCGAGGCCAGTGTCGGCGAAGGAGACCGGGTCTTCGATCGGTTCCAGATGGGTGAACACGGTGGCCTGGTCGAAGCGGCCGCGCAGGTCTTCCTCGACCTTCTCCGCGAGGTCATGCCCCTCCTTGACACTCCAGTCGCCCGGCACCAGCACATGGATCGAAATGAAGGTACGACGCCCGGCCTTGCGGGTCCGCAGGGCGTGAAAGTGGATGTCCCGGCTCTCGTAGCGGTCCAGGACCTCGCTTACCTCTGCGAGCTCATGCTCGGGCAGGGCCTTGTCCATCAGGCCCGACATCGAATCCGAAACCAGCCCGACTCCGGTCCGGACGATGTTTGCCGCGACCACCAGGGCGATGATCGGGTCCAGCGTTTCCCAGCCGGTCAGCCCGACGAGGCCGACACCGATGATCACGCCGGCGGAAGTCACGACGTCGGCCATCAGGTGCTGGCCGTCGGCGACCAACACCACCGAGGATTCCTCTCTGCCGGTGTGGATCAGCAGCCGGGCGGTCAGCAGGTTGATAACCGAGGCGGCCGCGGTGACCGCCAGGCCGATCCCGACCTCGGTCAGCTCGGATGGGTGGATCAGGCGCTCGATCGCCGCGTAGGCGATGGTCGCCGCCGCCAGGAGGATCAGGGCGCCCTCGAAACCGGCCGAAAGGTAGTCGGCTTTCTCGTGACCGTAGGCGTGGTCCTCGTCGGCGGGCCGGGTCGACCAGAGGATCACCACGAGAGCAATGCCGGCCGCGACAAGGTTCACGACGGACTCCGCTGCGTCCGAAAGCAGCCCGACCGATCCGGTCAGCAGCCAGGCGACGAACTTCATGCTGATGGTCAGGACCGCCACGGCGATCGAGACCGAGATGACCCTGATCAGGCGCCTGCGCCGAGCGTCGCTTACTCCGCCGGTTGTTGCGGTCACGGACGAAACCACTCCCGCGGACTAGCGGCCACCCACCACGAGGCGGATCGGCTTCTTGCGGTCCCAGAGCCAGCCGGCGAGCGCGGGGAGCCTTGAAATCCGGTTGCCGCGACCGAGCCGCTTGACCCGGAAACGGGAGCAGCCGTTCGCCCTCATCCGGTTTCTGGCTTGCCGCATGGTCAGGCCCCTGACGGCGGGGATGTGGCACAGGCCATGAACAGGCGCAGCGGTACCGCCACTGCCGACTGGATCGATTCCGGCCAGGGTCTGAACGCCCTGCCGGATCCAGTTGCGAACCGGACTGCCCCCGACCAGCACGTCAACATTCGGGATCAGCCCGGCACAGTTGTCCGAGGTGCCGAAGCTGGTCACACCGACCTGGCGGTAGCCCTCCGTGGTTGCGACGACGGCCGGGCCGCCGCTGTCGCCGTAACAGTTCGCCTGTTTGCCCCTCGAGTCACCGAGGCAGATCTGCTTCGTGGTCGTGAAGTACCGGGAGCCGACCTGGTTGCGGCAGATCGATCCGGGCTGGATGTTGGTGCCACCCACGCGCAGCGATTTCGGATAGAAGTTCCGGCCGGTGATCGTGGTGCCCCAGCCCGTCTCGATCAGCCTGCGACCCGGTTTGACGATGTCCTGCTCGTCGGGCCCGAGGAGCTTGACCGGCTCCTGGGCGAGAGGTGCCGCGAGCCGGAGCAGGGAGACGTCCCAGCCCTGATCGGTCCGGTAGCGAATCTTTCCGGCATTGGTCAACGGAAAGTAGATCTGCGAGATCAGCACTTCCTGGCCGGCACCGGCGTCGTTCAGGTTCGTGCGCCCGGCGATGACCGAGAAGTCGCCGACCTGGCCCTTGACCATCTCCAGTGCACAGTGGCTGGCGGTCAGCACCACGGTCGGCGCCACCACCGACCCGCCGCAGAAAGTTCGGAACCAGGGGCTCTTGCCGGGCTTCCTGGAGGATGAGGAAGCGACCGCCACCTGCCAGGGCCATTTTCCGATCGAGGCCGGTCGGCCGTTGATGATGCTGGCCGAAGCGTCCGGCGAGGCCTTGGCGGGGCTGGCCGGACCGATCAGGGAAACGATCGCCAGGCCAAGGACCAGCGTCAGATTGCGAATGTGGCTGGTGGTTGAAGGCATCGCCCGAGGAATCTTCGCAGGGATTGGGACGGGTAGGCTCCATTTGTGGCTGAAGCCCTTAACTCCGAGTCGATCGGAACCCGCCTGGCAGCGATCGACGAGCACCTTGCCCTGCTCACCGACTACCTCGATCCCGACGGGCTCGAGGCCGAGGTCGCGAGACTGGAAGACGTCATGCAGCAGCCCGGGTTCTGGGATGACCAGGACAAGGCCGCTTCCGTTTCGGCGGAACATGCCCGCGCCCAGCGCAAGCTCGAAGGGTTCCGCTCCCTTCAGTCCGAAGCGGGGGACTTGTCCGAGATGTCCGAGATGGCCGAAGCGGACGAGGAAATCGCCGCCGAGCTCGAAGAGCAGCTCGGATCGGTCGAGTCACGGCTGGAAGAGCTGGAGGAAGCCAGGCTCTTCAGCGGCGAGTACGACCACGGTGACGCGATCGTGTCGGTTCATGCCGGGGCCGGGGGGACAGATTCGCAGGACTGGGCGGAGATCCTGCTCCGCATGTATCTGCGCTGGGCGGAACGCCGGGGCTTTTCGGTCGAGATGAGGGAAGCGTCCGAAGGCGAAGAAGCCGGGCTCAAGTCGGCCACGTTCCTGCTCAAGGGGGAGAACGCCTATGGCCTGATCGCCGCCGAACGTGGCGTGCATCGCCTGGTCCGGATCTCGCCCTTTGACTCCTCTTCGCGAAGGCACACCAGCTTCGCCCAGGTTGACGTCGCGCCGGTCGTCGATGAGGACGTCGAGATCGAGATCGAGGACTCCGACATCAGGATTGACACCTACCGCGCCTCGGGCGCCGGCGGCCAGCACGTCAACAAGACCGACTCGGCGGTCCGGATCACGCATGAGCCGACCGGCATCGTGGTTCAGTGCCAGAACGAACGTTCGCAGACCCAGAACAAGGCGGTTGCGATGCAGATGCTGAAGTCGAAGCTGGTGGAGCTCGAGGAACGCAAGCGGGCGGAAGTCGTGAACCAGGAGCGGGGCGAGGTCAAGGACGTAGCCTGGGGATCACAGATCCGCTCCTACGTGCTCCAGCCCTACACCATGGTCAAGGACCATCGCACCGACTTCGAAGTCGGCGACGCCCAGCGCGTCCTCGACGGCGACATCGACGGATTTATCCGCGAGTACCTCAACCGAACCGCCGGCTAGGCCCGGGCGGCGCCAGGAACCACCAGGACGGCGCTGACCTTCGTCAACGGCCGGAAACGGCAGCTCACGTACCCGCGTACTATCGCGGCCATTTCCGGCCT
>JAGQUR010000158.1 GCA_020438395.1 Solirubrobacterales bacterium
CCGGAAACCAGGCCGTCCTCGACACCGGCGACTGGCTGGGAGCGCTCGCCGGACTGGAAGGGGTCCGGGCGATCGCGCTCTTCCAGGAAACCGACGGTGACGGCGCCAGGCTGGCCGAGGCCCTCGCCGCCTGTGCCGAGCGGGAGATCGGTGTCGCGGTGCTCAAGGTCGGCACCTCGAAAGCCGGACAGGCAGCAGCCGCGGCCCATACCGGGGCGATCGCCGGGGACCAGGAAGTCTTCCGGGCCCTGGTCGAGGACGCCGGGGCAGCCTGGACCACTGATCCGCATGAGCTGCTGGAAGTCGCGCGCGTGCTCGCCGAGCCGCGTGCCCGTCCGCGAAGGTTCGACCCCGGGCTGGAGACATCGGTCGAAAACCCGGACGGCACGATCACCGAGACCCTCGCCGCCGACTCGTACATCCCGGCCTCCGGCCTCGCCATCCTCACCTGCTCGGGTGGCGACTCCGGAATCGCGGCTGACCAGGCCGAACTGACCGGTCTGAGGTTCGCCGAGCTCCTGCCGGAAACCCGCCAAAGACTCAAGGAACTGCTTCCCGAGGCGGCGACCGTCGCCAATCCCCTCGATTACACCTCTCTGCTCTGGTTCGAAACCGACCGGCTGACCGAGATCGTCGCGACCGTCGGAGCCTGCGAGACGGTCGAGCAGATGCTGATCTTCCACGACCACCCCCAGGACCTGAGACCGGAACACGAGTCGGAGTGGTCGGTGGTCCGGGAGGCGCTGGCCGAGGGGGCGCGCCGGTCAGGCTGTCCGGCCATGCTCGCCTCGACCCTTCCCGACCTGGTCTCGGAGGAGGGCCGCCGGAACCTGGCCGGGACCGGCATCCCGGTCGTCGGCGGCATGCGGGCGGCGATCGCAGCGGCAGCGGCCAACCAGAAGAGCCGGCGCAGGCCGGACGAGCTGGTCACGGAGCGACTCATGGCGATCGCCGCGGCAACCCGCGAGGCTTCAGGACCTGCCCGCGTCGACCGGGCTAACGTCGGCGAAGGCAACGACACCGTTGGCAACGCGGCCGATGGCCGGTGGCTGGCCGAACACGAAGTCAAGGCGGTGCTGCGGGAAGCCGGAATCGCCGTCCCCGCTTTCCTGACCGCCGGTTCTCCCGGCGCCTGTCTGGATGCCGCCGCCGGCCTTTCCTTCCCGCTCGTGCTGAAGCTTTCGGGCCCGTCCATTCAGCACAAGTCGGAACTGGGAGCGGTTCGGGTCGGGATCGAAGACGAGGCGATGCTGCTTCGCCACGCCGAGGACCTGATGTCGATCGCCGGGCAGATTCATCTCGAACAGGGCCTGGCCGGTGAGGAGTCCACCCCGCCGCCGGTCTTTCTGGTCGAGGAGATGGCCGGAGCGGGGGTCGAGATGATCGTCACCGCCCGCTCCGACGCTGTGGTTCCATCGCTAACGATCGGCATCGGCGGCACCTGGGCCGAGGACGTGAACGACTCCGTGGTCATGCCCCTGCCGGTATCCCCGGAAGACGCCCTCCGGGCGCTGGGCAGACTCAAGGCATTCGGCCTGCTCCGGCCCCGCGGCGGCGGGGGCGCCGACACGATCGCCCTGGCCGAGCTGGCCTCGGGCCTCGGCCGGCTGCTGCTCGACTACCGCGACGGGGAAGGCCGGGGACTCGACCTGATCGAACTGAATCCGGTTGTGGCAGGGCAGGACGGGGCGACAGCGCTGGACGCGCTGGCCCATCTCGCCTGAACCGCGGGTCGTGGTCAGATCGGCCGGGTCTTGCTCTGCGGCGGCAGGAGCGGCGGTGCCGCGCCGTGGATGCGGGAGGCGGTCAGCTCCAGCCCCTCGCGGAGGATTGACGCAATTTCGTGGAAGAGCTCCGGCTCAGCGATCAGCGGCGGGGCGATCTGGATGATCGGGTCGGACCGGTCGTCGAGGCGGCAGAGCAGTCCCCGTTCCCAGAGCGCCTCCGAGAGCACGTCCTTGAAGAGGGTTTCCGACTCTTCGCCCTGGAAGGGCTCCTTGGTCTCCTGGTCGCGAACCACCTCGATCGCCCAGAAATGGCCCGTGCCCCTGACCTCGCCGACGATCGGGATGTCAAGCAGCGACTTGAGGGCCTCCTCGGCCACCGGCGCATTCGAGTTCACGTTCTCGAGCACCTTCTCGCGCTCAAGGATCTCCAGCGACTTGAGGGCTACGGCAGCGCCGACCGGATGGCCACCGAAGGTGTAGCCGTTGTTGTAATCGGCCCGACCGTCGAAGAACGGCTCGGCGACCTTGTCGCTCATCAGCACCCCGCCCATCGAGAAGTGGGCGCCGGTCAGGCCCTTGGCGAAGGTGACAAGGTCCGGAACGTAGTCGAACTTCTGGCCACCGAACCAGGTGCCGATCCGGCCGTAGGCGCAGATCACCTCGTCAGAGCAGAGCAGGATGTCGTGCTTGTCGCAGATCTTCCTCAGCCCCTGCCAGTAGCCGGCCGGCGGCATGAAGCAGCCGCCCGCGTTCTGGACCGGCTCGGCGATCATCATCGCGATGGTCGAGGGGTCCTCGAACTCGATCGTCTCCTCGACCTCGTCGAGCAGGGCCTGGCAGAAGGCGGCCTCATCCTCGCCCTCCGGATGCCGGTAGGAGCTGGTGTTGCTGACGTGGACGGTCGGGATACCAAGCGGATCGAAGGGTGTGCGGCAGACCGGGATTCCGGTGAAGGAGAGCGCTCCCATGGTTACCCCGTGGTAGGCGTCCCGGCGGGCGATCACCTTGCGCCGCCGTTCATGTCCGTTGGCCTGCTGCCACTGGACTGCCATCTTCCAGGCAGCTTCGACCGACTCCGAACCGCCCGAGGTGAAGTAGACCTTGTTCATCCCTTCCGGGGCGAGCGAGGCGATCTTCTCGGCCA
>JAGQUR010000159.1 GCA_020438395.1 Solirubrobacterales bacterium
GCGAGCGAGGCGATCTTCTCGGCCAGTTCGATCGAAGGAGGATGGGCCACGGTCCAGTTGGTGGCGTAGGGCAGTTTCTTCCACTGCTCATGGGCGACTTCGCCGATCTCGTCACCGTAGGAATGGCCGAGCGAAGCGCAGTAGAGCCCGGACAGCCCGTCGATGTACTTGTCGCCCTGCATGTCGAAGACGTGGACGCCCTCGCCTCGCTCGATGATCGTTATGCCTTCCTCGACCAGGGACTTCATGTCGGAGAAATGCAGCATCAGATGCCGTTTCGCCGAGGTTTCCAGGTTCACCGCCGAGGTGAAATCAGCCGTACTGCTCTCTCCGCTCATGTGACCGAGTCTATCCCCCGGCTCCGATCCGCCCGCGACCGAACTTATAGTCCTATAGCGAGTATTGACCTTGTAGTCAATCGCACTTTACGGTAGTGTCGGCTCATGGAGGCGAACACGATGTCCACTGGCAGTGCCCCTTCGACCCCGGCGGCAGGCGGCGGTATTTCCTCGAGCTACGACGCGATCGTGGTCGGCGGCGGCCACAACGGCCTGACCACGGCCGCGTACCTGGCCCGGGCCGGCATGAAGACCCTGGTTCTGGAACGCCGGCCGATCCTCGGCGGCGCCTGCGTGACCGAGGAGGTCTGGCCGGGAGCGCGGGTTTCGCGCTGCTCCTATGTGGTCTCAATGCTCCAGTCCAAGGTCGTCTCCGACCTCCGCCTCAAGGACTTCGGCTACAAGGCCTACCCGCTCGATCCCGCCTACGCGGCGATGACCGAGGACGGCCCGATCTTCTTCTTCAACGAGGTCGAGCGCACGGTCGAGTCGATCCGCAAGTTCTCCCCTAAGGACGCCGACAACTACGAAGCCTTCGAGGACCTGCTCGAACGCACCGCCTCGTTCCTGCGCCCGATGCTGCTGCGCGAACCGCCCGCCCTCGGCTCGAAGGCACCCGGTGACATCGCCTCCCTGATCCGCGAGGGCGCCCGCATCGCCGGACTGACCAGACGCGACGTCAACGACCTGATCCGCATCTTCACCATGTCGGTCGGCGACCTGCTCGACGACTGGTTTGAGCTCGACGCCCTGAAGGGGTCGATCGCCTCGACCGGCGTGGTCGGAGTCTGGGCCGGCCCCCGCACTCCCGGCACCGCCTACAACCTGCTCCACCACGCACTCGGCGAACTCGACGGCATGGGTGGCGTCTGGGGCCAGGTGGTCGGTGGGATGGGCGCGATCTCGAACGCGATCGCCCGGTCGGCCGAATCACATGGCGCGACGATCGTGACCGACGCCGAAGTCGCGTCGATCGACGTCGAAGGCGGCCGGGTGGTCGGCGTGACGCTTGCCAACGGTGACGCGATCCGCGCCCCGATCGTCGCCTCCGGCGCCCACCCGAAGAGCACCATCCTCGACCTGGTCGGCGGCGAGCACTTCGAAGACGACGTCCGGACCGACATGGAGCGCTACCGGACCCGGGGCGGCTCGGTGAAGGTCAACTACGTGCTGAACGAGGCGCCGAGGTACGAGAACGTGACCGAGGAAGAGCAGAAGATGCTGCTCGGCGCCGGGGTCAACATCTGCCCCTCGATCGACTATCTCGAAGCGGCCTGGCAGGACGCGCTCCAGGGCCGGCCCGCCGCATCCCCCTACATCGAGGCCGAGTTCCCGTCGTCGATCGACGATTCACTGACCGACGACGACCGGGTGATCATGACCATGTTCACCCAGTACGGGCCCTCCGAGGAATCGGAGTGGGCCGAAGGCGACCGCGAGCGCTACGGCGAGACATGCATCGACATGCTGAACAGGTTCGCCCCCAACTTCCGCGGCGCGATCGACCAGTACGAGGTGCTGGCCCCGCCGGACCTGGAACGGATCTTCGGCCTTCAGGGTGGCTCGATCTTCCAGGGCGAGCAGGGCATGAACCAGATGGCCTTCATGCGCCCAGTTCCCGACATGGCTCAGTACGCCACCCCGGTCGGCGGCCTCTACCTCTGCGGCGCCGGCACCCACCCGGGCGGCGGCGTCACTGCGGCATCCGGCCACAACGCCGCCCAGCGGATCCTCAAGGACCGGCGTGGCGTGCGCTGGCCCTGGAAGAAGCGGGCCACGGCCTGATCACTCTTCGACGGTGATGTCCAGGTCGGCGAGGTCGGCCAGGTTCTGGTTCAGGGCCTGGTCGTCACGGCTGGCCACGGCCGGCGCGAGCACCGAACATTCGTAGCCGAGCGAGATCGCCTCGACCAGGGTTGCCCTTACGCAGCGGGAAAGGTCCACGCCACAGCCGACGATCTTCGAGACTCCGGCCTCGCGGAGCTTCAGGTCCAGGTCGGTACGGAAAAAGGCCGAGTAGGACGGCGTGGTCACGTTGAGATCGTTTGGCCAGGGGGTGAGACCGTCCACGATCTCGGCCCCGCGGGTGCCGGCGACCGTGTGCGGGTTCTTCTTGAACCCGGGTTTCCGGGCCGCCTCGACGTTCGAGCCATCGGCCGAGTAGGCGCGACAGGTCCAGACGATCAGGTCGCCCTGAATCCGCATCCGCTCGACAGCGCTGGCGATCGCCGGCACGATCTCGAGCGCACCGTGCACCTGACGGGGTGCGCCTTCCTCGACGAAATCGTTCTGCATGTCGACCACCAGCAGTGCGGTTCTCGAACCTTCGGGCAGGGGCGCCGCAGCCGAAACCTCGAGTGGCCCCGGGAGGCTTTGCGCGGCGTACATGACTTGTGAACTTCCTCTCCCTAATCGAACATCGTTAAACAGCGAGACCCGAGAGTACCCAAAAATCGCGTCCTCAAACGACGAACGCAAAGTTTCTTCTAGTACGCGAATGGCTCCGGAAAGCCGAAAAGGGACTCAGATCTTCAGGTCCCGCTCCAGCAAGGCGTTTCCCCGCTCCAGTTCTTCCCGGGTCGCCTTGCTGACCGAGGCCACCCCGAGCACCTGGTTGATCCGGGCATTGATCTGCTGGTAGCTCTCGCCGGTCCTGCGGGAAACGTCGGCGACCAGTTCCTTGCGCTCCTCCCGCAGCCGCTCGCGGACCGCGTAGGCGGAGTCGGATTTCGGAGCCAGTGACTTGAGCGGCTTCCTGGCGGCGGGTGCCGGGGCCAGCGACTTCTCCGGCCCGGGGCCATGGTCGAAATCGTCGGTGGCGAATAGCTGCATCGTGGTCTGGGCGAGGATCGCGTCGTCGAGTTCGGCCGCGCTCGAGCTGAGCGCCGAGAAGGCCTCCCCCGCCTCGGAGCGCTCCGGCAATTCCTGGTCCAGCTCCTCCAGCTCGCCGGCCAGGTCCGGCTCGAGCTCGATCGCGTGGCGGCGTTCTTTCTCGATCTCGAAGGCGAGCTGCTTCAGGCGGCTGTCGGCTGGCAGCAGCAGGTAGCTCATCTGGCGACGCGGCGACGGGGTAGTGCGGATGAAGCGGCCGACCACCTGCCGGAAGAACAGTTCGGTTCGCGCCGCGGTCGCGTAGACCCCGACCCTGAGGCGTGGAATGTCCACCCCCTCGGAGACCATGAGCACCGAAACCAGCCAGCGCTGACCGGAGTCCGAAAAGGCGGCGATCCGGGCGCTGGCCCCGGGCTCGTCACTCATCACGATTTCCGGCTCCTCGCCGGTGATGAAGGCAAGGCGTCGGGCGATCGCCCTGGCGTGGTCCTGATCGGTGGCGACCACCAGCCCGCCCGCATCAGGATGTCCGGCGCCGCGGACCTCGGAGAGCCTGGCGTCCGCGTCCCGCAGCACCTCCCCCATCCACTCGCCCTCCGCGGCGAGGGCGGTCCTGAGACGGCGGGCCGCCTCGGCCGCGGGCAGGACCAGGTCGAAGTCCGCGGTCCAGACCTTGCCCTCGCTCGACCATTCCATCTCGCCGTCGTAGGGCAGGAAGGTGACCGGACGGCAGACCCGGTCGACCAGGGCCTCCGGGTACCCGTAGGTGAAGTCGGCGCTGCTGAGGCCGTCCTCGTCGTAGCTCACCCAGGGGATCGCCTCGTTGTCAGAGCGGAAGGGCGTTCCGGAAAGCAGCAGCCGGAACTCCGCGTGGTCGAATGCGCGGCGGGCGCTGACACCCCAACTCGCCTGGTCACCCATGTGATGCGGCTCGTCGGCGATGACCAGAGTCGGGCGGCGGGCGGCGTCGGCGTGAACGCCGGGACCTGCGGCGACCGTCTGGTAGGTGACCGTGACTCCGTGGAAGTCCCTCGTTTCCGGTCCGTCGGCGTTGGGCCGGTTCGGCTCGAGGTCGATGCCGTAGCGGGCGGCGTCGGCGGCCCACTGGCGGCAGATGTGAGTGGTCGGAGCGACGACCACGACCCGACTCACACGGCCGCTGGAAAGCATTTCCCAGGCCACCCGCAGGCCAAAGGTCGTCTTGCCGGCCGCCGGGGTCGCGGAAGCGAGAAAGCTGCCCCCGGAATGCCCGGCCAGTTCGGCCAGGGCCAGCTTCTGCCATTTCCTGAGTGGTCGATCCTGCGGCCACGCGGGAAGGTTCCGGCCCGGACCAGAGATCGGTTCGGGCTGTGGCTGCGGCTGACTCAAGGCAGCGGAACCTACCCTGCCTGGCGGTCGGAACGTCGGCCGATCCAGTCGTGATATTGGGCAGGATTCCGGCCCCTGCGGCAGGCGGAAATATCCACTTGCGCGGGACCACCTTTCTGGACTAGTTTGGGCCGATGAGCACAGGCAGCAGCATCCTCAGTCCGTCCGATGCCGGCTACGCCGAAGCGAAGTTCGCCTTCGACCTCCATGACCAGAAGCCGGCCGCCATCAGCACTCCCACCACCGTGGCTGGGGTCCAGGAGGCGGTCCGATGGGCCCGGGAAAGGGGCCTGAAGATCGCCAATCAGGCGACCGGACATGTCGCGGTCGCCCTGCCCGACCTGGAGGACGCCCTGCTGCTCAAGCCGGCGATCGGCCTGGAGCCGGTGATCGACCATGCGGAAGGCTTCGCCCGGGTCGGCGCCGGAACCCGCTGGCGACCGGTGGTCGAAGCAGCTGCGGCTAACGGCATGGCAACCATGCATGGCTCCTCGGCGACGGTCGGCGTGGTCGGCTACCACCTCGGGGGCGGACTCAGTTTCTACGCGAGGCAGCACGGACTCGCCTGCAACATGGTGCGGGCCATGGAGGTGGTGACCGCGGATGGCGAAGTGGCACGGATCGACCGGGACAACGAACCCGACCTTTTCTGGGCCCTGCGGGGCGGCGGAGGCCTCTTTGCCACAGTGACCGCGATCGAATTCGACCTGCTGCCCTTCGCCGAGGTCTATGGCGGCGCGAGTTTCTGGCCGGTCGAGACCGCGGAGGCCGCCCTTTCGACCTGGCTCGACTGGACCCGCAGCGCGCCCGAGTCGGTGACCAGCACCTTCCGGATCGTGAACCTGCCGCCCTTCGAGTCGGTGCCGGAGCCGATCCGGGGCAAGAATCTCGTCGTGATCGACGGCGCGGCCCTGGACAACGGCGACGGCGACGCCTTCACCGCCCGGCTGGAAGGGCTCGGCGATCCGGTGATCTCACAGTGGGGTCCGATGCCAGCGCCGGCCGTGTCCACGATGCACGGTGACCCCGAGGACCCGGTGCCTGCAATCGGCAACTCGACGACGATCGACGAGGTCGGAGACGAGCTTGTCGAAGCCTTCGTCGAAGCGGCCGGCGGCGATTCCGGCTGCTCGCTGATCGCGGCGGAACTCCGCCAGCTCGGGGGCGCGCTGCGCCGCCCGGACCCGGAAGGCGGCGTGGCCAACATGATCGACGGGGAGTTCCTCGCCTTCGGGGTCGGCCTCGCCGCCGAGCCCGGAATGAAGGCCAAGACCGAAGGGGACCTGGACCGCCTGATGGAGGCGGTCAGTCCCTGGGAAGGTGGCCGGCAGTACTACAACTTCGCGGTCGGCGGGGCCACCTGCCACGACTGCTACCCGGAAGACGACATCGAGGCCCTCAAGGCGATTCGCCGCGAATACGACCCCGAAGAGCTCTACCTCGCCCCGCTGGACCTCTGAACCGACCCGCTGGTCCGGGGGCGGTTATCAGCTCTCCAGGGTGGCTTCCAGGGTGATCTCGGGAACGGCTGCGAGCGCCTTCGAGATCGGGCAACCCACCTTGGCCTGGGCGGCAGCTTCCTCAAAGGCCGCCTGATCGATTCCTGGCACCCGGCCCACGGTCGAAAGCTCGATCTTCGTGATGCTCGGCCCCTCGTCAAGCAGGCGCAGGGTCACCTTGGCGTCGGTCTTCACGGATTCGACCGGGGTGCCGGCCTCCTCGAGGACGAGTGAAAGGGCCATCGAAAAACAGGATGCGTGAGCACCGGCGATCAGCTGCTCCGGGTTGGCCCCCGGGCCGTCCTCGAAGCGTGACTTGAACGAATAGTCGCCGCCGATCGAATCGCCGGCGGTGAAGGTTCCTCCGCCTTCCCTGAGCGTGCCCTTCCACTCCGCGCTGCCTCTGGCTGCCATGTTGCTCCTCTGCTGGTCGGTTGTCCGGGTGAAACGTCTGACTGGTTCCCGGCTCCCGCCCAGACTAACCGGCGGCCGTGTCCGGCTCGGCCGGCCGCCCCGTCCCGGCGCTTTCTTCCTGCCTGGCGAGGGCGGAAGGCCACCAGACCTTCGGGCCGATGTCGAGGGTGAGAGCCGGCACGAGTATCGAGCGCACGAGGAAGGTGTCGAGCAGGACGCCGAAGGCGACCGTGAAGCCCATCTCGGCGAGGAAGACCAGCGGCAGCACGGCCAGGACCGAGAAGGTGCCGGCCAGGACGATCCCGGCCGAGGTGATCACCCCGCCGGTCACGGCGAGGCCGCGCAACATGCCTTCCCGGGTGCCGTGGACGGCGGTCTCCTCCCGCACCCGGGCCATCAGGAAAATGTTGTAGTCGATGCCCAGCGCGACCAGGAATACGAAGACGTAGAGCGGCAGCGAGGGGTCTACCCCGGGGAAATCGAAGATGTAGTCGCTGACCAGGAAGCCGATTCCGAGCGCCGCGAAGAAGCTCAGCACCACGGTTCCGATCAGCATCACCGGCGCCGCCAGGGCGCGCAGCAGGGCGACCAGGATCAGGAAGACGACCAGCAGCACGATCGGCACGATCAGCTTCACGTCATGCCGGTTCGCTTCCCGGATGTCGTGCTCGACCGCGGTGCCGCCGCCAACCAGGGTGGTTTCACCGCCAGCCTTGTGCGCGGCCGTACGGATGTCGGGGATCAGGTTGAAGGCGGTCTTCGAGTACGGCTCGTCGACCAGCACCGCGTTCAGCACCACCCCGTTCGGGGTAACGGTGGCTTTACGGACCCCCGCCACCCCCGGCACGTCTCCGACCGCCTTCGCGACTGCCGAAACCCGGGAGGGGTCACCGACCACGATCTCGGTCGGCACGTTCGAGCCGCCGGGGAAGGACTTGGCGATCGTCTGCTCTCCCCGGACCGCCTCCACTTCGTCCACGTACCCGTTCGCCGAGGTCAGGCCGTCGTTGTAGCTGAAGAGCCCGGCGCACATGACCAGAAGGACCAGCACCGCGGTTATCCAGACCGGCCGGGGACGTTTGGCGATCCGGTCGCCGAGGCGACGCCAGGGGCCGTGCTCCGCGTCGGCCCCGCCGGTCCCGACCCGCGGCACCTTGGGCCAGAAGACGAACCGGGGAGCGATCACCAGCATCGCCGGCAGCAGGGTCAGCATCGAGATCATCGCCATCAGGATTCCCATTGCGCCGATCGGGCCCATCGAGGCGGTCGAGTTCAGCTCGGCGAGCGAGAGGCAGAGCAGCGCGGCGATCACGGTCAGGCCGGAATAGACGATCGCCGGCCCGGCGCTGCCCAGGGCGACCTGCATCGATTCGGTTCTGCTTTCGCGATGTCTGAGTTCCTCGCGATATCGACTGATCAGCAGCAGCGCGTAGTCGGTCCCGGCCCCTAACACGAGGACCGAGAGGATCGACGAAGACTGACCGTTCACGGTCACACCCATTTCGGTCAGGCCGTAGCCGACCGCCCGGGCCCCGATCTCGGCGAAGCCGACCGAGATCAGCGGCAGCCACAGCAGGAACGGCGAGCGGTAGATCAAGATCAGCAGAACGAAGACCAGCCCGAAGGCCGCGGCGAAAAGGGTCCCGTTGATCGACTCGAAGACCTTGATCGAGTCGGAGGCGTAGCCGGCAGGTCCGGTGATCGCCACTTCCAACCCGTCGAAGTTGCCGCTGACGATGTCGCGGGCATCCTCGACCGGCTCGCGGATGTCCTCTCCCTCCCCGGTCGAGGTGATCGAGGAGGTGACGATAACCGCCGTTCCGTCCTTCGATTTCTGGGTCAGCACGAAGGGCTTGCTGACCCCTTCGACCTGGCTGTTCAGTTCAGCCAGGTTCTCCCTGATCCGCTCCCGGTCGGCGGCGGTCAGGCCGCCCTCACGCCGGTAGACGATCACGATCGGGGCCTCTTCGGATCCGACCAGCTTCTTCTGCGCTTCCAGCGCCCGGGTGGCTTCGGCGTCACCCGGCAGGTACGAGATCGACTCGTTGTTTTCGGCGTCGGCGAACTTGCCGGGGATGTTCGTTCCGAAGACGACGAACATGACGAGGAACCAGAGGACGACTGTTACCCAGCGGGCGCGGGGCCCGGCGGGCAGGACGAGGAGAGACTTCATTGCCCAGACACTAGTATCCCCGCCATGGATCGCAAGCTCGGGATTCTCATTGGCCTGCTCGTTCTGATCGCCGCCCTGGTTGCGGTCATCCTGATCGGCCGCGGTGGCGGCAGCTCGGATGACTCGGCTTCCGGCGATGTGCCGAGCGAGATCACTGCCAACGTCTCGGAGGACCTCGATACGCGACCGAAGCTGGCCGGCTCCTCGGAGACCCCGCCGACTACCCTCGTCAAGAAGGACATCGTGGTCGGTGACGGGGCCGAAGCCAAGGAAGGGGACACGGTCAAGGTCCAGTACGTCGGCGCGCTCTTCAACAACGGCAAGGAGTTCGACGCCTCCTGGGATCGCGGCAACCAGCCCTTCACCTTCACCCTGGGCGGTGGCCAGGTAATCAAGGGCTGGGACGAGGGAGTCGCCGGCATGAAGGTCGGTGGTCGCCGGGTCCTGGTCATCCCGCCCGATCTCGGGTACGGCGCCCAGGGCAGCCCGCCCACGATTCCGGCCAACGCCACTCTGGTCTTCGTGGTCGACCTCGAAGACGTCCAGAGCCAGTAGGAACCGGCGATGGGAGTAATCGACGACCTGGTCGACAACAACCGGGCGTTTTCGGCCCGGGTTCCGGACCAGCATCTGGACGTCAAACCTTCCAGCAAGCTGACCATCGTCACCTGCATGGATTCACGGCTTGACGTTTTCCAGGCGCTCGGTCTCGAAGATGGCCAGGCTCACATCCTGCGCAACGCCGGGGGCGTGATCACCGATGATGTGATCCGCTCGCTTTCGATCTCCCAGCGCAAGCTCGGCACCGAGTCGATCATGCTGATCCATCACACCGACTGCGGCATGCAGACGATCACCGACGACGGCTTCCGGGCGGAACTCCAGGAGGCCACCGGGACCGCCCCGGCCTTCGCGATCGAATCCTTCACCGACGTCGAGAAGGACGTCGCGCAGTCGATCCGGCGGGTGCGCCGGTCAGAGTTCATTCCTCACCGCGACAAGGTTCGGGGTTTCGTCTACGACGTGAAGAACCACCTCCTGAGAGAGGTGGTTGTCGAGGACTGACTCCCTCGAGTCGGTCCTGGAGATCCTCTAGTCCTCGTCCTTCTTGCCGGACTCGCCCGGCCAGGCGCCGGTGTATCGGCGGAAGGCGACCCTGGAGCCATGATCGACCAGCCCGCGTACCAGCGTGAACACGGCCCCTTCGAGAAGCAGGGCCAGCACCAGCTTCTTCATGCTGATCTGCTCCTCTTCCGGCGAAGGCGGTGCCTGGTCATCGAACGCGCTCCAGCCGCGATCAACGATCTTTCGAGCAAGCAGTCCGGCCACCAGGCCGGCGATCAGTCCCATGGGTCGAAATAGAAGGGTCATGGCTCGACGGTGCCCGTCCAGTGGGGACCCAAACAAAGAGAGAGGTTTGATCACCCGGCCGAGAGGTACCGGGTGGTCATGTCAGACCGTGAACTGGGCATCTACCTGAACGACCACATCAGCGGGGCCACCGCGGGGCTCGAAACAGCCCGCCGTGCCGTCTCGAACTCGACCGATCCCGAGAGGACTCGCATGTGGCGGGACTTCGAGGCGCAGGTCTCCGACGAACGGGAGCTGCTGAAGGCGATCCGGGACCGGATCGAGGCGAAGCCGAACATCCCCAAGTACGCAATCGCCTGGGCTGGCGAGAAGCTGGGTCGCCTCAAGCTGAACGGCCGTCTGATCCGCCAATCGGACCTCGGCCAGATGCTGGAGCTGGAAATGCTGGTGGTCGGAGTGACCGGAAAGCTCTCGCTCTGGCGGGCACTCGAGCGGCTTGAAGATCCACGCCTCAGCGCCTTTGACTTCAACGATCTGGCCAGCCAGGCGGAAGCGCAGCGCAGTCGGCTTGAGCAGTTCCGGATCAATCTGGTTCCCGCCGCTCTCGGCGACCGTTCGACATCAGCCAGCAAGCCTGAAGAGAGTAAATTGGAGGCATGAAACCACCGTGGCATGACCTTGAGGAACGGCTGGAACGCGAGAACGAAGCGGAGCGCCCGCTTCGCGAGGCAGGTGAAGGTGAGTCCGAGGGCTTCGAGGAGTCCGAGCGGGATCTGATCGAGCAGGCGGAGAACACTTTCGCCGGCCGGAACCCGAAGTACGACGCGGGCCGCCCCGAGGCTGAACCCGACCCGGGTGTCTACGGCGAAGCGGACGAGGTTCACTCCTCCGAGGAGCCCGGCTCCGACTACGACGGCTAGGTCCGTTTACTTCAGAAGTTTCGAGAGTCGGCGGTCCTTCAGGATCTGGCCACCGGTCTGCTCCTCCGGGCAGTAACAGAGCGTGTAGTCGCTGTAGTGGACAGCATTGATCGTGGCTCCGCAACGCGAACACTTCTCCCCCTCACGGCCGTGAACCTCCAGAGGCTTGGGGAACTTGTCCGGCAGAGGCACCTTGAGGCCTGAGAGGTAGAAGTCGATCGCGCCATCAAGGGTGTCGTGAATCGCCTTTGTCACTGCAGCTTCCTCCTCGGCACCCAGGTCCGACGCCCGTTTGAAAGGTGAGAGCCGGGCCGCCCAGAGAATCTCGTCAACCCAGGTCCGTCCTATCCCGGCGACCGTCCTCTGATCGCGAAGCAGCGAATAGAGCGGCCGGTCGGTTGTGCTGACCACATCGACCGGAAGCCTTTCCGGCCACGCATCGGGCCCGAGTTTCGCCACAACTTCGTCGGCCTGTACTTGCTCCTTGGGCATCAGCTTGGCCCAGGCCCGCTGGTGGGTCCCCGACTCCCTGATCCGCAACTCCCTGCCGTCCTCGAGACGGACCAGCACCCTTGAGGTCCGGTCTTTCGGACCGGCTCTCTTCGTATGTACCTGGAGTTTGCCCGCTGACATCAGGTGGGTCAGCAGGGCGACTCCGGATCCGAACTCGATGATCAGGAGCTTGCCGCGCCGGCCGATCGATTCGATCCGGTCCCCAGCCAGAGAATCAAGCGGCGGCTTGAAGGACTTCATCACATTGATTCCGGGAGCCAGCGCCGACTCGACGGTCGCTCCGCTCACCTCCTGGCCGATCAGCCGGGCGGTCGCTTCAAGCTCCGGCAACTCGGGCATGACTTAGCCGGACGAACCTGCAGGAGCGAGATGAGCGATGCCGCTGACGATCGGCCGCGCCACCGGAGGCATGGGGAACTTGTCCTGGGCCGCGGTCACATCGACATCAAAGCCGTTGGCCTCGAGCATCGGCACGGTGCGCCGGTTGCAGTGGCAGCCGTCGGCGAGTTTCATCCACGGTCTTTCGAGCCTGTCTTGTAGGCGGCCCAGGCGGGGCTTCTCCGAGCGAACATGCTCCATGAAGAGGAACTGGCCGCCGGGCTTCAGGACCCGCCTGATCTCGGCCGCGGTCGCCTCGGGGTCGGCGACGGTGCAGAGCACGAGGGTCTCGACCACCGTGTCAAAGCTGTCGTCCTCGAAGGGGAGCATTTCTCCTGGCGCCCGGACTATCTCCGCATCTATCCCCTTGGCGTCAGCCTTCCCGGCAAGGATTCTCGCCTTGTGAACGTCGGGCTCGACCAGAACCAGCCTCTCGAGTCCTTCCGGGTAGTGGTCGAGGTTGAGCCCGGTCCCGGCACCAAGCTCGAGCACCGAGCCGGATACCTGTCCGACGATCCGCTTCCGCCAGCGGCTGAACCCGGTCTTCTCCGCGAACCAGAGGAAGGGGTCATAGAGCCGGGCGGAAAGGCTGCTGCCGGGCACCTTGTCCGCCGCCTCTTCGGCCTGTTCTCGAGTGACCGCCATCCCTACCCGGGGTTCTCCGCGATCCAGTCCTTGACGAACGGGCAGACGGGAATGATTTCCAGGTTCCTGCTCCGCGCGTCGGTCACCGCGAACTCGACGAGTTTCGAAGCCAGCCCCTGACCACCGAATTCCGGTCGCGTCTCGGTGTGGGTGAAGGTGATCTCGTCCTCGCCGAGCCTGTAGTCGGCAAGCCCGGCCAGATCCCCATCCACCCGGATCTCATACCGGCTGAGGGCGGTCCGGTCACTGATCTCGATCTTCTGGTCTTCGGTTTCTGCCATTGGGTCATGTTAGTGATGGTGATTTTCTTGACCTCGAAATTGCGACTGGTTAAATGGGGACCGATCAATGACCGACTTTGAACCGACGCTTTCGAGCGAAAAGCTGAAGGAAGCGACCGGCAAGGATTGGGATCAGTGGCTGGAGGTTCTCGACCAGGCTGGCGCAATCAGGCGGACTCACACCGAGATCGCCCGCTGGCTGATCGATGACCAGGGCGTCCCCGGTTGGTGGGCCCAGTCGATCACGGTCGGTTACGAGCGGGCCCGCGGCCTGAGGGAACCCGGCCAGAGAGCGGACGGCTGGTCGGTCACAGCCTCGAAGACGATCGAGGTGCCGGTCCAGAAGGTTTTCGACGCATTCGAGAAGGAGTCGATCCGGGACCAGTGGCTGCCGGAAGCCGAGCTTCACCTGCGAACCGCGACGGCTCCCGTCTCCGCCCGTTACGACTGGGGTGACGGCTCGACCAGGCTGATCGTCGGCTTCGAAGCCCTCGGTCCCGCCAAGAGCCGCGTCGCACTCGAGCACGAGAAGCTGCCCGACGCCCAGGTCGCCGACCGGATGAAGGACTGGTGGCGCGAACGCGTCGCCGAGCTCAAGGAACTTCTCGAAAAGGGCTGATCCGCCCGTGGGTTCAGGCTCCGGGTTGGGCGATCATCAGGTAGATCGCAAGCACGATCAGTATCCCGGAGATCGGACCCAGAATCCCCTGGACCTTCGCTTTTGACATGTACTCCTCGGAGGGCGTGAACTCGCTGTCGCCGGCGGCCGCTATCTCGGCGTTCAGCATCGCCTCGAGTTTCTTGTCGGAGGGGATGAAGTAGGCGCCGTTCAGTCCGCCGAGGATGATCACGATCGCGAAGCTGGCACTGATCCAGAAGGCACCGAAGCTGATGCTGGCTTCGGACACCTGGTAGACGCCGGTGATCAGGATCAGCAGCAGGGCCGGACTGGCCACGTAGCGGTTTATGGTCAGCTGCATTCGGTGAACATAGGGAAGATGCCTCGGGTTCATCTTCATCGCGACCGGAAAGAGCAGCGCTTCGGCGAAGGTCATACCCAGGCCGACCACCACCGCGGTCACGTGGATCCAGAGGGACAGTTCAAAGGTCGTCAATCCAAGCGGCAGGTTCTCCATACCCGGACCATATCCGCCCTGCCCGACCTCTACTATCGGTCCGGTCCCGTCCCCCCCATCGAAAGGCCCCTGTGAAGAAGCCCCTTGTCATCGCCGCGACTCTCGCGGTCGTACTTTCTCTCGGTCTCGCTGCCTGCGGCGGTGATGATTCCTCCGAAGAGACCCTCTCCAACTCGGAACTGATCGCCCAGGCCGACCAGATCTGCACTGACTACAACGAACAGCTCGACACCATGAATGAAGAGGCCGCGCTGGACGAGAACTCGAGCCGTCAGGAGATCGCCACCTACATCAGCGACGACCTCGTGCCGCTCTACCAGGAGCAGGTCGACGAACTGCGCAGCCTGAACCCGAACGAAGAAGACGCCGCTGCCTACAACGACATCGTCGACACGCTCGAATCCGAGCTTCAGGTGGTCGAGGATGATCCGGAAGCTGCGATCGACGCGGAGGATCC